>JAUIEE010000301.1 GCA_030428965.1 bacterium
CGATCCCCTCCGTGCCCACGATCGGAACGTCTTCGAAGGAGTCCAGCCGTCGGTAGACCAGGTGGCGCCTCGTCCGGTCCCCGTCCGGATGCACCTCGTGAACGAGGACTTGCCCATCGGGCGACAGCCTCGGGTAGGAGACCTTCCGCCCGGCCGGAACGTCCAGGGCCAGCCTGCGAACCTCTTCCGCCCTGGGACCCGGTCCGACTCCCCAGCTGCGCCCGAGAACGAAGCCCAGGAGCCCCAGCAGCGCGACCGCTCCCCATCGCCGGAGCTTCCCACCTCCCTCCGCCACAGGAGCCTCACTACCCGGGCGCGCCCAGGCACGCTCGACCAGGGCCGCCTCGAGCTCGAGCCTCGCGTCCCCCACGTCCCTCAGCCGCTGGCGGGCCTCCTTTCGAAGACAACGCTCGAGCAGGTTGCGAATGCGCGCGGGAGTCTTGGGGGGCAGCCTTGCTGGATCCGGATCGCTCTCCAGGATCGCATGCAGAAGGTCCGCCGAGCTCTCACCCCCGAACGCACGTTCGGCCGTCAGAAGCTCCCACAGCACGCAGCCGAAGGCCCAGACGTCCGTGCGACGATCCACCTTCCTTCCGCGCAGCTGCTCGGGGCTCATGTACAGGGGAGTCCCGAGCACGAGCCCCTCGGAGGACGTGCTCGGAGCCGGGTCCGCCGCATCTCGTTCTTGGCGCGCCAGACCGAAGTCCACTACCTTGACGGTCCCATCGGGAAGGCGCATCAGGTTGGCCGGCTTGAGGTCGCGGTGGATCACGCCGCGCTCGTGGGCCGCTTCGAGGCCGTCGGCAACCTGTCGAGCCACGTCGAGCGCGTCCTCGATCGGAAGGGCTCCCCTTGCGAGGATCTCGGCCAAGGACTCGCCCTCCAGGTACTCGAGGGCCAGCCACAGCTGCCCGGCTTGCTCGACGACCCCGTAGACGCGCGCCACGTTGGGATGATCGACCGCGGCCAGGAGGCGGGCCTCTCGCTCGAAGCGCTCCCTCGGGAAGTTGGGCCCACGGGCCTCTTCGTCCAGGACCTTCAGGGCAGCCTTGCGACCCAGACGCGGATCGACGGCCTGGTAGACGATGCCACCGGCACCACGTCCCAACTCGGGCCCCAGGACATAGGGGCCCACGCTCTCTCCGGCCTCGGGCATTGCAGGGGTCAATCTATCCGGCCGGCGCCCGTTCTCCAGATCCTTGGCCTGCACCGGATCCGGTAGCCGTGGATCGAGGCGCCAGCCCGCCAAGAAAAGCGCCCACGGGCGGGCCGGCCCTGCCCCTTGCCGGACCCTGTGGGAACTCCCCAAGATGGAGGGAAGTCCCCGGGAAGGAGCAGGACCCCATGGCCAAGAAGAGCAAGCCTCGCAGCACGAGCAAGAAGCCGAAGCGCCCGACGCTTCTCATCGGTACGGCCAAGGGGGGCTTTGCGCTCGAACCCAGCGGCTCGGGCTGGCGCATGCGGGGCCCGTTCCAGCTGGGAGCTCGAACCCACGACCTGCGACTCGATCCGCGCGACGGGAAGACGCTGCTCATGGCTTCGACGGGCGGTCACCTGGGCCCGACGATCTACCGTTCCGAGGACAGGGGCAAGAGCTGGCAGGAAGCCCCACGTCCGCCCCGTTTCGCCAAGCTGGGGGCCGGGTCTCCGCGGGGAAAGAAGGCCCGGGGCTCCCGCGGCCAGAGCGTGAAGATCAACTTCTGGCTCGAGCCGGGACATGTCGACGAACCGGGCGTGTGGTACCTCGGAACCAGTCCCCAGGGCCTCTTTCGGTCCGTGGATCACGGTCGCACCTGGCGCGGCGTGAACGGCTTCAACCACAATCCGAACTGGGCGGCCTGGGTCAGCGTCGGTACGGACGGTACCCCGGACGGTCCGGTCCTTCACTCGATCCAGATCGACCCGCGCAACGCCAGGCACATGACCGTCTCCTGCTCGAGCGGAGGCACCTTCGAGAGCCTCGACCGGGGACGCACCTGGTGCCCCGTGAACCGCGGCATCGCGGCCGACTATCTGCCGGACCCGAACGTGGAATACGGACACGATCCCCACTGCATGCGCATGCATCCGGCACGACCCGATCGCTGGTACCAGCAGAACCACTGCGGGATCTATCGCCTCGACCGCGACCAGGGGGAGACCTGGACGCGCATCGGAGAGCGGATGCCCAAGCGCGTCGGAGACATCGGCTTCCCCATCGTTCTCCATCCCGAGGATCCGGAGACGGTGTGGGTCTTCCCCATGGACGGAACGAGCATCTGGCCGCGCACGTCCCCGGCGGGCAAACCGGCGGTCTACCGCACGCGCAACGGGGGCCGCAGCTGGGAGCGCCAGGCGCGCGGTTTCCCGCAGAGGCTGGCCTTCTGGACGGTCTTGCGACAAGCCATGGCCGCGGACGACGACCCGGTCCAGACAGGTCTGTTCTTCGGTACGACCTCGGGCGAGGTCTGGGCCAGCTTGAACTCCGGGCAGAGCTGGTCGCAGCTCGCGGCTCACCTCCCTCGCATCTACTCCCTGCGTCTGGCCCGTTTCCGGCGATGAGCACGGCCGCCGTGCACGTCTCGAGCATCCTGCACGAGTACACCGCGGGCGAGAGCCTCCTGTCGGCCTCGGGGCGCGACCTGGGGGCCGTGCTCGACGACCTGGAGCGCAGGCATCCGGGCCTCACCTTTCGGATCGTCGACGAGCAGAACCGGATCCGACCCCACATCAAGATCTACGTGGCGGGGCGCATGGCCCGTGGCCTGACCACGAAGATTCCCGCCGGAGCGGAGATCCACATCCTGCAGGCCCTGTCCGGCGGCTGAACCGGAACTCCGCTGAGCGGCCCCGAGGCGTGGCTAGCGGCGACGGTCCTTGTAGGCAGGGGCGCGCTGACGACGTTCGGGCGCAGCCTGGGGCCCGCGATCCCGTCGGATGTGGGTCTGGGGATCCCGGGGGTCCCGCCGTCCGGCCAGGCGTTCGAAGCGCTCCGCCACGTCCGCGCGCACGTCGAAGGTGCTGGCGTTGGGGTGGATGGCGATCGAGCCGATGTGCTCCCCGCTGACTTCCCCACGACGACAGACGGCTGCCAGGAGTCGGCCCGGGGTCGCCCCTTGGTTGACGCCCCAGTTGACGAAGAAGCGTACGGCGTTGCCGTTGCCGTGCTGGCTGCGACGGGGACGCGTGCCGCCGGCAAAGCCTCGGCCTGGCCCCATCCCCTTGCGCTTGCCGTAGTCCTGCCGCTGGGGACCCTCGCAGCGCTCCTTCGGGCGGGCCGTCTCGACGTCGCGCGGCTCCACCTTCTGGGCAGGTTCGATTCGCCCGAGGAGGGCAGCCACGAGCTCGGTCGCGTCGCGTCCCTGGATGAGATCTTCGGCGTGCTGGAGATGAGTGGACTTGGGTCCCGCGGCCAGCGCCAAGTCCAGCTCGCGCTCCAGGGTCTCGCGGTTGCGGCGCTCCAGCTCCTCCCGCACCTGGGCAGCGGGCGGAATGGGCAACCACTGCAGCTCGACGCCGGCGTCGGCCAAGAGGCGAGCCACCCGGCGCTTGCGGTTCGGGGGGGCGAACAGGATGCTCGTCCCGCGCTTGCCCGCGCGCCCCGTACGGCCGCTACGGTGCGTGTAGACCTGGGCGTCGATCGGAGGCGCCGTGTGGATCACCGTCGCGACGTCGGGTACGTCGAGACCGCGAGCCGCCACGTCCGTCGCAACCAGGACCCGGACGCGACCGGCGCGGAAGGCGGCCAGGGTTCGCTCCCTCTGACTCTGGGCCAGCTCGCCGCTGAGGGGCAGGGCCTCGAAGCCGTCGGACTCGAGCCTTTCGGCCACCTCGACGGCGTCCGACCTGCGCTCGACGAACACGAGGGTGCGCTCCCCCCCCGCCAGGAGCAGGATGTTGACCATGGCGGCGTAACGATCCTGGAGCTGGACGAGGTGCCCGCGGTGCTCGATGTCCTGGTTCGCATCGCCCAGCCGCGTGCCCTCGATGGCCAGGGGCTCGCGCTGGTAGCGCGCGGCCAGACGCTGGATCCCGGCGGGAAACGTGGCGGAGACGAGATGGGTGCGTCGCCCATCGGGGGGCTTGTCCAGGATGCCTTCGAGCTCCTCCCGGAACCCCATGTCCAGCATCTGGTCCGCTTCGTCGAGCACGAGCTCGCACACGTTCCCGAGGTCGAGCACTCCACTCGTCACGTGATCCAGGAGGCGGCCCGGGGTGCCCACGAGAACCCGCGGATGGCGCTCGAGCAGCTTGCGGTCGAGGTAGACCGGACTGCCCCCGGTGACCGAAGCCACGCGCAGGTCCCCCAGCCCGGCGAAGAGCCAACCGAGCTCCTCGCACACCTGGGTGGCGAGCTCACGGGTCGGCACGATGATGAGCGCCTCGGGTCCCTCGCCAGCGCGCTCGGCGATCAGCCGGGGAGCCAGGGCGAAGCCCAGCGCCACGGTCTTGCCGGAGCCCGTCTGGGAGGAGATCTGCAGGTCCCGTCCGCCGGCCTCGGCTTCGAGCACGGCCCGCTGCACGGCCGTCAGGCGGTCGAAGCCACGGGCCTCGAGGGGAGCTCGCAGGGGCTCGGGAACCCCGGCAAAGGCCTGGGGCGAAGGCTGCGATGGGTCGGAGAGCACCGGTGCCTCGGGCACCAGCTCGTAGTCTTGGAGATCCATGGGTCCACACAGGGCCGGAGAGGCCCAGTAGCCAGGGGCGAAAAGATCCGCCCGGAGAAGGACCGTCATGGTCCCGAAGAGTCGCGCACCGTGCCATCCGAACACCTTTCGGCGGCTCGCGAACGAAGCAACCTACACGCCAGGCCCCGTCTTGCCACCCGGCCTTGCCCGGAAAATCGGGAGAGATGCCCCTCGAGCCGCGAAGCGCGCCCCGCCGGGGCTGGCTGGCATCGTCCCCAGGAGGGTGACCGGGCGGCGGCGGAGGGACCAGCCCCCGGCCTCGGCTCGCGCCACAGGATTCGAACACCACGCAGCGATTCGGCCCCTGGCTGCTCGAGGGGAAAGGAGACTAGGCTGAGGACCCTTGGCTGGGAATCCCGAGCCTGCGCCCGTGATCCACGACGACTACGCCCGCTTGCCCCACGGCTCGAAGGTGCTCTTCGAGAGTGACGTGGTCCAGATCGGCGCCACGCGCTGCCCCCACTGGCATGCGGACTTCGAGCGACCGGGCCCCATCCAGCGCCACGCTTTCTACCTGGGGGGATCCCCGGTCCGGATCGTGCAGCCCGACGGCCAGCTCTTCCTCGCGGACTCGACCAGCGTGTCCTTTCACAACCGCGGCGAAGAACCCGAGCGCCGCTCGGTCGCAGGGCACGGGGACTTCTCCAACTGGTTCGCCCTCGCCCCGGACTACCTGCTGAGCGCCCTGGAGAGCCTCGATCCCGGCAGGCAGCCGGATCCGGAGCAACCCTTTGGGCACACCCACGCGCGTTGCCCCGACGCGAGCTTCGCTCTCCAGCGCCTGCTCGTCCAGAGCCTGCAGAGCGACGCGCCGCCCGACGCCTTGACCGCCGAGGAGAGCGCCCTGCGTCTGTTCGAGGACCTGGCCCGGGGGGCCCTTGCGCAGGAAGCCCGACCTGCGGGGCGCCGCGCAGAGACCCGCCGACGACACCTCGCCCTGGTCGAGGCCGTGAAGGAGGTGCTCGTGGATCGCTTTCGCACGTCCCTCGACCTGGCGCAGATCGCGAAGGAGGTCGATTGCTCCCCCTACCACCTTGCGCGCGTGTTTCGAGCCTGCACCGGCTGGACGCTGCACGGGTACCGACACCAGATCCGGTTGCGCAAGGCCTTCGACGCGTTGCTCCAGGGGGAGGACGACCTGTCCCGTCTGGCCACCCGACTCGGCTTCTCGAACCACAGTCACCTGACGAGTTGCTTCCGATCGGCCTTCGACCTCTCCCCGTCGGCCTTGCGCGAGCGAGGCCGACCGCCCCGGCGCCTCGGCTCCCGTCGGGGTCCGGGCCGCCTTCGACCTTGATCGCCAAGGGGCGGCCACGGGAAGGTCACGAGGGGCCGATCCGATCGACCCCAGGGGCGCCGCTCACCCCTGGATCACGCCACCGACCCGGCCTTCCCCGTGGCGAATCCTTACACAAGGGGCCCCAGAGCCAGCTCACCCTTCGGGTTCTCCGGGCTCCCGCCGCGACGCAGGGGATGACCTCCGCGGAGCTCTTCCTACGGTTCCTGGCTCTGCTGGCGCTCCTGTTCGGCTTCCTGGTTTCGATCGAGACCATGAGCCAGGCCATCAAGGCCTTGGCCACAGGTGGCTTCCTGGCCGGGAGAGACCAGGGCGAGCTCTTCTCGGGGGTCGCCTATCCCTTCGCGGGTCTGGCCATCGGTGTCCTGTTCACCGTGCTCGTCCAGTCCTCTTCGACGACCACGTCGAACATCGTCGCCGTCGTGGGGAGCGGCACGATCTCGGTCCAACAGCGGTCCCGATGGTCCTCGGCGCCAACATCGGAACGACGTGCACCGCACTCCT
>JAUIEE010000302.1 GCA_030428965.1 bacterium
GGGCACGTTCGGGTCCCTTGCCACCCAGAGCTTTCACGAGACCAAGAACTTCACCTGTGGGGAAGGCGGGGCGCTCCTGATCAACGAGCCGGCCTGGGCCGAACGGGCCGAGATCATCCGGGAGAAGGGCACCAACCGGGCGCGCTTCTTCCGGGGCCAGGTGGACAAGTACACCTGGGTCGACTACGGCTCGAGCTACCTGCCCTCCGAGATCCTGGCGGCCTTCCTGTACTCCCAGTTCGAAGCCCGGGACGAGATCCAGGCGCGTCGGGGGCAGATCTGGCGTCGCTACTACGAGGAGCTGGCCGACTGGGCCGGGATGAACGGGGTCATGCTGCCGGTGACCCCCGAGCACTGCTCGCACCCGTTCCACATGTTCCAGATGCTCCTGCCCGACCTGGACACGCGCACCCGACTGATCGACTACCTCAAGGAGCGCGGCATCCTGGCCGTGTTCCACTACCTCCCGCTGCACCTCTCGGACATGGGCGTTCGCTTCGGTGGCAAGCCCGGCGACTGTCCCGTGACCGAGGACATCAGCGACCGACTCCTGCGCCTGCCGCTCTACCACAGCCTCCAGGACTCCGAGCAGAGCGAGGTGATCGAGGCCGTGCTCTCCTTCAAGCCGAAGGCATGACCGAGGGCCGGGGGGCAGAGCACACCTGGCGCAGCGTGGGCTTGGCCGGGCTCGTCGCCCTGGGACTGTCGCTCGCCTCGGCCCTGTGGCTGGGACCCCAGGGCTTGAACCTGGCGGACGAGGGCTTCCTCTACTACGGCATCCAGCGCGTGGCCGAGGGCGAGGTGCCCCTGCGCGACTTCCAGTCCTACGAGCCGGCGCGCTACTACTGGTGCGTCTTCTGGGGAAAGCTGTTCGGCCCCGGCCTCCTGGGGATGAGGCGTTCGATCGCGCTGTTTCAGTTCTTCGGGCTGTGGGCCGGCTTGGTTGCCTTCGGACGTTCGATTCGTCCCCGCTGGTTGATCGTGCCCGTGGGAGTCCTGCTCGCCCTGTGGATGTTTCCACGACACAAGGTGTTCGAGTCGAGCCTGGCCATGATGGCCGTGCTCGCGGCCCAGACCCTGATCCTGGTCCCCGGTCGGCGGGTGCAGTTCGCCTGCGGAGTGGCCACCGGCCTTGCGGCCACGTTCGGACGCAACCACGGGATCTACTGGGCCGGTGCCCTGGGACTCCTGATCCTCTTCCTGGCCTTCAAGCGTCGCCAAGGACCCTGGATCCCCGCCGGCCTGCGGGGGCTGGGGAGCTGGATCGCGGGCATCCTCTTGGGCTTCTCTCCTGTGCTCGCCCTGGGCCTGTTCGTTCCGGGGTTCGCCCAGGCGCTGGTGGACTCCGTCCTGTTCTTCGCCCGCGAGGGAAGCAACCTGCCAAAGCCCTACCCCTGGCCCTGGAGCCTGGGCTACGGGAACCTGGGACCGCTCGAACGCTTCTCCGTCGGCGCGCTCTTCCTGCTGCCGGTGCTGGTCTACCCCTTGGGAATCCTGGGGTCGTTTCGCACGGCGCGGGAAGCTCTCGCCGAGCGCTCGCTCCTGATCGCGGCCAGCTGGGTCGGCCTGTTCTACTGCCACCAGGCCTCCGTGCGCTCCGACGCCATGCACCTCGCCCAGAGCGTGCATCCCGCCCTCCTCGCCTGTGTTGCCCTGCCCTGGCTCCTGCGCGCTTCCCCGCGGCCGAAGGCCGCCCTTCTGGTCGGCACGACCCTGTGCGCGGTCGGCTCCGTGGCCGCCCTGTCGACCCACCCGCTCCTTGCGCGCTATCGCTGGGGCACCGACCCCCAGCCGCTGGTCGAGGCCGAGGTGCTCGGCGACACCCTGCGCCTCGAGCAGGGTCTCGCGAACTACGTGCGCGGCGTGACCGGCGTGTTCGAGTCCTACGTGCCCGCCGAGGAGCGCTACGTCTTCATGGCGCCGACCTACTCGGCCTTCTATCCGCTGCTCGGGAAGGTCTCCCCCGTCTGGCGCATCTATTTCCTGTGGCAAGGCAGCGTAGAGAGTCAGGACCGCATCATCGCGGAGCTCGAAGAGAAGAGCGTGCGCTGGGTGTTCCTGATCGAGACCGCCGTGGACGGTCGTCTAGACCTGCGCTTCCAGAACTCGCACCCGCGCGTCTGGGGCTACTTCCAGGCCAACTTCGAGCGCATCCCTACGCCGGCGCTGCCGCCGAATCACGTGCTGCTGCGGCGTCCCTGAGGCGACGGAGATAGCCGACCCCCAGTCCCAGGGCAGCCACCAGGAAGAAGACCTGGGGAATCCAGGCCAGCCTTGAATGGGGACGAAAGAAGAGCTCCACCTCTCCGGTCAAGGGCGGAACCACGACGCCCTGGTAGAAGCCGTTCACCAAGACGGTGGTGAGCTCATTCGGTCCGCTCATGGCACGCCAGTGGGGGTGATACTCCTGGCTCAAGAACAACAGGCTCTCCTGGCGGAGCGCGCTGGTGCGCACGTGGATGTGGTCGTCCGTGTCCTCCCTGCGCAAGACGGCGAGCGGCTGGTCTTCCTCCAAGCTCGCGATCGTGGTCCGTTCGCCTCCCGGAGATCGGTGGAAGTCCCTTAGCTGGGCTTCGAGCCGGGGACGCTCGGCGGCGCGGTAGATCCCCTGGCTGACCGGCACGATGCGCTCGTGCTGGATGCGCTCCTCGCACAGGACCATACTGATCCCTGTCAGCGGAAACTCCGAGCCGAAGAGCGTGCTCGGGTTGTCTACGTGGGTGAAGAAGCGGCCCGCTTCGTAGGTGCCGAAGTCGCTGATGCGCCGGGTCCACTTCTGGTAGGCCTCGGACGACAGGGAGTTGTAGGTGTGCACGCTGGGCGTGCCCACCAGGGCTTCCTCGTTGGAGCGCACCGGGCCGTAGCTGTTGCCGATCCAGACGAAGCGTGAGCCGTCGGCCGTGGCCTGCTGCATGACCTCGACCAGGGGCGAGCTCAGGTGAATGTCGCCCAGAGGTCGCGAGAGGATCAGGGGGAAGCTGAAGACGGCGACCGAGGCGAGGCTCAGGCCCAGGGCGAGGGCAGGCTTCGGCCTCCACAGGAACAAGAGGGCCGCGCCCAGGAAGACCCCTCCCACCAGGATCGACGGCCAGTTCAGGTTCGACGGGCCCGCGAAGACTCCCAAGAGAGTGATCGCTCCTCCCAGGAGGGCAAGCGTGCGTGCGCCCCGGCCGGGCCGACTCGCGAGGGCCTCGTCGATTCCGTAGGCGACCAGCAGGAACAGGGGGATCTGCATCCCGGCCAGGGGATTGAAGCGCGAGATGTTGAGGCCGGCGTACTCGACGCCCAGGCGGTAGACCGCGGGTACCGTGTTGGCCAGGAGCGCCAGGGCGCAAAAGGCCTGCAGGGGCCACAGGCGGCGGCGTCGCCAGGCGGCCAGGGAAGCGAGGGCCGCGACGGCGAAGAACGGCGTCAGGCTGACCCCGTTGAAGGGGCGGGGGTGGTTGGGGTGGATCGGGTTGCCCCACCAGGATGCGTGGAAGAGCTGGGCCAGGTAGGCCGCCACGTCGCGCCAGTTGGAGAGCTCGGGCAGCACCTTCAGGAAGAAGCGCGGGTCGGTGTCCGTGCGCGCCGAGCGTGCCGTGGCGAGGACCAGATCAGCGTAGACGGGGGCGATGGTCAACAGGCCCAGGAGGACGAAGGCGGACAGCTTGAGGAGGCGCACGACGGTCGGGCCCCAGCCGCCGCCCGCGACCCAGGCGCGGTGCAGGGTCAGGCCGAACAGGAAGTAGGCGTGCAGGACGATCTGCTGGGGATAGCCCGACAGGAACAGGGAGTGGACGCAGAAGGCCAGGCCCAGCCCCCAGTCGAGGCCCGGGCGCTGGAAGAAGCGCGTCACGCACCAGGCGATCCCCAGGGTCCAGGCCAGGGTCCACAGGAAGAGCGAGAAGGTGAGCCAGTAGGTGGAGAAGACCCCCAGGCCCAGGCCCGCGGCAGCGCCCAGGCAGGCCGTGGGGGAGAGGCCGAGGGCTTCGAAGAAGAGGTGCGCGAAGAGCACCGTCAGGAGCACCGCCACCAGGGTGAGGGCGGTGTACAGCACGAAGGCGTTCCCGATCGCCAGGGACAGGAGATGGAACAGGTGGTAGGCCTTGCTGTTGCCGGAGACCTGGAAGGTGGGGCGCCCCATCTCGGGGTAGGGGTTCCACAGGGAGATCCAGCCCTCGTGCCGGCCGTGCAGGTGGTGGTGAATCTCGGGGGTGTAGATCGACGTGTGGTCGAAGAACTTGCGGTTCGAGAGCCTGGCGTCCGGATCCGCCGGTAGGGCCAGTTCCTGACGGTTGTCGTGGGCGGAGATGACGTGCCCACGCACGAGCAGGGGCAGGAAGAACGCCAGGACGAGCCCGACCGCGATCAGTCTGGAGCGACGGTGGCTCATCGCGGGTGGAGCAAGACGGCCCGGGGCCTACTCGTCATCCCCGCCGACGTAGCCAAGGTCCTTCATGCGTTGGAGCTCGTCTTCCTCGGAGGGGCCTCCCTGAGCACCGACGCGGCTGGTCCTTCCGTAGCTGTCGACGTGAATCTGCTTGTAGCCGCGCAGCTTCTCGGTCATTTCCTGGTGCTTGGGGTTGTTCGGGTCGTAGAGGTTGTTCGTCTCCCCTCGATCCACCGAGAGGTCGAACACCTCGAAGCCCCACTCCTCGTTCCCCAGGTTGCGCCACTTGTAGGCCATGTCGCCTTCGCGCACCCGCACCCAGTTGAGGGCCGGATCTTCGCGCGGGTTGAGGGAAATGGCCTTCGTCCAATCCTTGAACAACTCCAGCAGGTTGGGGCCCAGGGTCGTGGTGTGGGAGTAGGCCAGCAGGTTGGGCGGTTCGGCCTGGCCCAGGACGACCCGGGAGAGATCCGTCCCGTCCACACCGCTGTCCTTCGGCAGCTCGATCCCGCACAGCCCGGTCATCGTGGGGTACACGTCGATCGAACGCGTCACATGCTCGTAGCGACCCGGCTCGACCCCCAGGTAGGGGGAGCGAATCATCATCGGGACGTTGAGCACCTCGGGCACCTGCTGCAGCCCGTGGGTCCACTTGAACAGGGCGTTCTCGCGGTAGAGGATCTCGCCATGGTCGGCGGTGAAGACGATCAGGCTCTCGTCCAGGAGCCCGGCCTCCTCGATCTTGCGCAGGAACATGCCGAAGTGGTTGTCGAGCTGCCACATGCAGGCCTTGTAGAGCATCTCGAGGATGGCGATCAGCTTGACGACGTCCTCTTCGCTCAGGCCGATCTCCTCGACGGTCTCCTCGAAGTTCCACTGCAGCGGCAGGCGCCACTCGCTGTAGACCTGCACCAGTCGGTTGATGTCCTCGTCGGTGACACCCTTGGGCATCTGTTGCGGATAGGCCGTCAGGAACCCCGTCAGGACGGGCCCGGTGGCGTACAGGTGGTAAGGACTGTGGGAGAGGGTGAGGTTGATCTGGGCGAAGGCCTCGTAGTCGGGGTCACGCTGCAGCTTCTCGAGCAGGACGTCCAGCTCCGGGCCGTTGGCCGTGTAGCGCTCTCCCTCGTGGGGGCCGACGATGTAGGCGTTCTTGCGTGGAACCCCTTGACCGTAGCCCAGCTCCCAGGACCCCATGCGCTGCCCGCTCCAGAAGTAGGGGTCGTAGCCGGCGTCGCGGAAGGCCTCGCTGATCTGATAGAGGCTGTCCGGCAGCTTGACAGGGTGACGGTAGGCGCCGTGCTTGAAGGCGTGCACGCCCGAGAAGATGGAAGCAAAGGAGATGCCCGACTGGCCGGCCTCGCTCACGTGCTTGTCGAAGACGAGGGACTCCTCGGCGAAGCGACGGAAGGCGGGCGTGAAGGGGACGCTCGTGTCGTAGGCCGACAGGAACTCCTTACTCAAGGAGCACGCGGCGTACAGGATGACGAGCCGCGGGCGGTCGGGGTCCGCCTTGGAGCAGCCGGGAACGAAGAACATTCCCGGCAGGACCGCCAGGAGGGCCAGGGCGAGCCCCGTGAGACGCTTCTTGAACATGGAGGGAGAGGTGCAGGGGTCTGGGTCAGCCGCAGAGGGTAGCAAAATGGGGCCTCCCGGCACGTGGTCTACGGACGCTCGGAGCCCGCGTTGGTCGGCTAACGTTGCAACAACGTCAGGATGCGATCCGCGACCGAGCAGGGATCGACGCGGCCGTGCTCGGGATCGCCTCCGCAGCGTGAGAGCGGGACGCTCGAGAGGAAGACGGCCCCGTCCTGATGGCGTTCCGGGCGCCGTCCGTGGGAGCCGCGGACGAGGTCGGCGTCGAGGGGAACGACGTCCATCAGGTAGCGCATCCCCAGGGCCTTCTGAGCCAGACGTCGAGCGACCCGCAGCGCCGGGATCCTCAGCTCGGGATCGACGAAGAGCTCGCGCGGGTCGTAGCCGGGCTTGCGGTGGATGTCGACGGTGCGGGCGAAGTCGGGCGCACGTCCGTCGTCGAGCCAGTAGTCGTAGGTGAACCAGGATCCCCGAGACGCGACC
>JAUIEE010000303.1 GCA_030428965.1 bacterium
CTCGATTCTCCCCCAGGCCACCATGGGTTGAACGTCCCTCAGGAGCTCCCCCATGGGGGGCAGGATGTCGCCGGGATCGCGATCCGGATCGTAGGGAGAACGCATGGCGTTGCCCAGGCCGGTGGCCACGAGGGTCGACGTTCCGTAGCCCTGCCTGGCGAAGTAGGGAGTGTCCACGAAGCCGAACTTGACCAGGCCCTGGCCTTCCCGCTCGCGCAGGCCTCGGATGCTGGGGTGATCCGCCAGGGAGTCCTCCCGTCGGGTCTGGTCGAGGGCCGCCCGCAGGGCATTGCGGCTGAAGGTCACGTAGAGCGCGTCCGCGCTCACGGTGTAGGAAAGCTCCACGGGAATCGGCAGGCCTGGAAAGGTCAGGCTGCTGCACGGGGCCCCGCCGTGGGACCAGGAGCGCAAGGACACCCGACCTCCGGTGGGCTCCAGGGCAGCTGCCTGGGCCAAGTGGAGGATGCGGTCCAGGGACGTCCTGAGCACCTCGGCGTCCTGCACCTCGCAGAACACGACCGTGGACAGGAAGCCGCCACCGCCCGTGCCCTGGGAACCGTAGAACCCCAGGGTCGGTCCGAGCTGATCGAGGAACTCGGCCTGCAGGTCGATCCCGCAGATCGCCTGCCCCATCTGACGCACCTTGTCCGGCATGTCAGCTTCGATGGCCGCCAGGATCCCCAGGGCACCGGAGGCCCGCGCCTGGCACATCTTGACGAAGGTGGCGTCCAAGGGGATCCGCCGGAAGTCCTCGCTTCCGAGGGTCTCGGCCGTGAAGGAGCCGTGACGCTTGGCCAGGGGAACGTAGCCCTCGACTCGGGCACCGGCCACGGCGCGGCCTTCCTCGTAGCCCAAGGCCCAGGTCCTGGCCACGGCGTTGTCCCCGATCAGGCCGAGGAACTCCAGCGCCTGGAACACACCGGCTTCCATGCGCGCGCCGACGAAGGGCTCGAGGAGCGTTCCCAGGGAACGTCCGTCGAAGCGTGCGTACGCCCTGGGCGTGACGCCCTCGGGCAAGACGTCGTTCGCGAAGGTGAAAGACTCGGAGGTCCCGTCTCCCAGGGAAAAGACGAACGCGGGACCTTTGTCGGTCTCGGTTTGACCGAAGCGGAGCGGACCCAGCGGAGTGAAGGCGGAGAAGAGCCCGGGCGACCCCTCGACGGCCTGGCTGCGCAGGCCACTCGAGCGGAAGAACTGCGCGACCTGATCGGCCAGGGATCCTGCCTTGACCGTGCTCTCGCACTGAACCATGAGCTGGGCCTGCACACTCGTCGGATCCCCCGGATCCTGCATGCCGACGCGCAGGCACATGGGGCTCTTCAGCAGCTCGTGGGCAAACTGGATCCCCTCCGCGGGGAATCCCTGGTGTTCGAGGTCGAGCCCGAGCTCGACCAGCCTCTCGTCGAGCATCTCCAGGGCGGCCTGGAGACCACGGTCCTTGGGGTCATCCAGGAGAGCCTGGATCCCCGAGGAGTAGAGCACGAGGACCTGGCCGTCTTGCTCGGAAGGAGCATGGGCGTGTATCGGAAGGGCGAGAACGAGGGGCAGGGCGCGTGAGAGTTTCATCAGCATGACGCGGCAAGGGGATTCGGATAGAACCCTGGGGTTATCGTCCTTCTCCGCGCCTTCCTGGAGCTTCCTCGCCAGGACCGGCCCGACGCCCCTCCCGGCCCCCTCCATGCCCAGCTCCGATCTCCTCACCCTGGCCCTCGCCCAGATCGCCCCTGTGTTCCTGGACCGTCAGGCCACCCTGGAGAAGATCCTCGCCGCCGTGGACGAAGCCGCCGGCCAGGGCGCCCAGCTGGTCTGTTTCGGGGAGGCTCTGCTACCGGGCTACCCGGTCTGGCTCGAGCGTACGGACGGAGCGCGCTTCGAATCCCCGGACCAGAAGGAGTTCCACGCTCTCTACCTGAGCCAGAGCGTCTCCATGGAGGACCTGGCCCCGCTCCAGGATCGCGCCCGCGCCCGGAACCTGGCCGTGGTGCTGGGCGTCCTGGAGCGCGCGGCGGATCGTGGCGGCCACAGCCTGTACTGCTCGCGGGTCTTCGTCTCCTCCGACGGGCAGCTGGGGAGCGTGCATCGCAAGCTGATGCCCACCTACGAGGAGCGACTCAGCTGGTCGATCGGAGACGGAGCGGGCCTGCGGGTGGAGAAGGTGGGCGCCTTCCAGGTGGGGTCCCTCTTGTGCTGGGAGAACTGGATGCCCCTCGCCCGCGCGGCCCTGCAGGCCGACGGTGAGAACCTGCACCTCGCGCTGTGGCCCGGCGGCCGGCACAACACCGAACCGACCACGCGTTTTCTCGCCCGCGAATCGCGCTCCTACTGCGCCTCCGTTTCCGGGCTGCTTCGGGCCGAGGACATTCCCGCGGACTTTCCCCAGCGCGAACGCCTGCTCTCGTCGTCCGGCCGCGCGCTCCTGAACGGCGGATCCTGCCTGGCCGGCCCCGACGGAGACTGGCTGCTCGAGCCGATCGTGGATCGCGAAGTCGTCCAGCTCGCCCAGCTCGATCTGCACGAGGTGCGGCGAGAGCGCCAGAACTTCGATCCCGCCGGCCACTACAGCCGCCCGGACGTGCTGCGCCTGGAAGTGGACCGTCGCCGCCAGCGATCGGCCCACTTCCGCGACAGTTGACCTAGAACGTGGCCAGGATCGCGTCCTTGATGCGCTCGGCCATTCCTTCGGCGCCGTACATCTTCGGTCCGCCGTGCTGGCAACCGATGTCGCAGGTCGTGCTTGGGGTCTCCAGGGTCAAGCTGACCGGGACACCATTGGCCTGCAGACGCGCCTCGAAGGACTGGGTGGCCTGGTAGGGCGCCAGAGGATCGCACAGGGAATGGAAGATGTGGAAAGGCGGCTCTTCCCCGGAGATCCAGAAGTGCGGGTTGCCGTCGTACCAGCCGATACCGGTGGGCATGGTCGGCGAGCTCATCGGGAGCATCGACGGAGTGCTGCAATCGACCCCCGTGGGCATCGCCTGGTGGGGCCACGGCTCACCGATGAAGCGCTCGATGCCCACGATCTCGCGACAGTTGTTGGAGTCCGCCAGGCAGGGATAACCCGCGGCATAGCCACCGGTGAAGATGCACCCCGCCTCGAAGTCGCAGCTCGCATCCGGTCCGGGGCAAAGCGTCTGGCAGGTCGAGGTCCACACGTTGCCCTCGCAGCCCAGGCGAACGAAGTTCGAAAGGGCCGAGAACATGACGACCAGGTCGACGCCGTAGTCCCCCTGGGGATCGGGGTCGAAGAACTGCTCGCCCGGTCCCTGGGTCGCCCCGACGACGCCGGCCAGGATGCCTCCGGCGGACGTGCCCGAGACCACCACGGTGTCCGGCAGGCCGAACTGGGCCGTTCCCACCCGGTGAATCCAATCGACCGCCTCCTTCACGTCGACCACGGCCTGGGGATAGGAGCCCTGGCCAGAGCCGCCGCCGCAGGGGTCGTAGTTCGACAGCTGGTAGTTGGGGACGACCGCGTAGATCCCCCGCTGGGCCAGAGCGATGCCCGTGGAGGCGTAGCCTCCCTTGTTACCGCCGTTGAAGCCACCTCCATGCACGAAGAGCACGGTCGGCGTGCACGGCAACGGGTTGTCGGGAATGAAGATGTCGGCGCACGGAGCACTGGCGTTGCAGCCCCCGGTGTAACCGGCGCGGAAACGCACGTTGTTGACCCGGGTGAACGTGCTGGTACCGCCGCTGCACCCGGCCACGCTGACGAGGTCGACCTGGGTGGACAGGTGGCTTCCCCCCGGTCCCGTGGAGGTCAAGCTGACCGTGTAGAGACCACTGTTCTGGTAGACGTGGCTGGGGTTCTGGACGGTCGAGCTGTTGCCGTCGCCGAAGTCCCAGGCCCAGTCCGTCACCACGCCCGTGGAGAGATCGGTGAAGTTCACCGTCAGCGGTGAGAAGCCGTTCGTCGGTCCGGCGGTGAAGTTCGAAACCGGCGCCGGCGGCAGGACGTTGACGTAGTTCGTCTTGGTCACCGCATGCCCGCCACCGGGCCCCGACGCGGTCAGCGTGACCGAGTAGAGACCGGCCGTGGCGTACTCGTGCGAGGGGTTTTGCAGGCTGGAAGACCCTCCGTCCCCGAACTGCCACATCCACGTATCGACGTTGCCCGAGGTCAGGTCGGTGAAGTTCACCGACAGGGGCTCCCCTCCGGACAGCACGTCCCCGATGAAGTCCGCCACCGGCGGCGGATCGGTCACGCTGATCAGGTCCGTCTGGACGTCCGCGTCGCTTCCCCCCGCCCCGGTCGCGGTCAGGGTGACCGTGTACACGCCTGGGCTGGCGTAGACGTGGCTCGGGTTCTGGAGGGTCGAGCTGCCGCCGTCACCGAAGGACCACGACCAGGCGTTCACGTTGCCCGTGCTCGTATCCATGAAGTCCACCGACAGCGCAGCCGGACCGCTCGTGGGCGATGCCGTGAAGGAAGCCACCGGCGGAGGGGGAACGTCGACGGTGATGAAGCCCAGCTTGGTTTCGGTGTCCATCCCTCCCGGACCGATCACGGTCAGGGCCACGTCGTAGGTACCGGGCACCTGGTAGACGTACGTCGGACTCGAAAGGCTCGAGCTCCCGCCGTCTCCGAAGCTCCAGCTGTAGCCGCTGATCGCTCCACTGGAGAGATCCGTGAAGGTCACGCTGAGCGCGGCATCTCCGCTGGTGGGAGTTCCGCTGAACTCGGCTACAGGAGCCGGGGGCGTGGTGACTTCGATCAGGTCCGTCTGGGTGGCGACCGTCGACCCTCCCGGCCCCGTGGCCGTGAGGGACACTGTGTACAGCCCCGGCAGGCCGTAGACGTGGTTCGGATCGCTCTCGGTGGAAGTCCCACCGTCCCCAAAGGACCAGAGGAAGTCGGTGGCCACCCCCGTGGACAGGTTGGTGAAGGCCACGTTCAACGGCGCATCTCCCAGGGTCGGGTTGGCCGAGAAGGCTGCCGTCGGGGCGGGGGGCAGGACCGTGACGTACTCGGTCTTGGTCTCCATATCCATCCCTCCAGGACCTAGAACCGTGAGGCTCACCTCATAGGTGCCGGCCACGTTGTAGACGTGCGAGGGTTCCTGCAGGGTGGACGTTCCCCCGTCTCCGAAGGTCCACGACCAGGTATCGACGCTGCCCGCGGAGAGGTCGCTGAAGCTCACGTCGAGGGGCAGCGTTCCCAGGAGGGGCGTACCCGAGAAGTCCGCCACGGGCGCGGGCTCGCCCACCGTGATCAGATCCGTCTTGGTCTCGACCGCCGACCCCCCTGGACCGCTGGCCGTCAGGCTGACGGTGTAGAGGCCGGGGGCGGCGTACTGATGGACCGGGTTCTGCAGCGTGGAAACGCCTCCGTCGCCGAAGTCCCACGACCACAGAGTGACCTGACCGATCGAGAGGTCCGTGAAGGTCACGCCGAGGGGAGCGATCCCCGCCGTGGGGACGGCCGAGAAGTCGGGCGTCGGGGGGCCGGGGATGAGAACCTCGACCAGATCGCTCTGGACGATCATGTCCACGCCCGCAGGTCCGCTTGCGGTCAAGGTCACGCTGTAGAGGCCGGGCGTCGTGTAGGTGTGGTCCGGGCTCGCTTCGGTGGAGGTGTTCCCGTCGCCGAAGTCCCAGAGCCAGCTGGCGATGCTGCCCGTCGACGTGTCCTGGAAGTCGACCAGGAGAGGAGCCACGCCCAGGGTAGGCTGGGCCGTGAAGCTCGCGCTGGGAGGGATGGCCGTGCCCTGAAGCGCCAGGCCGAATACGGCGCCGGCATCGTTCGCCCCGTCGTCGTCGAGGCGCACCCCCGCGAACAGATCCCCGAACCCGTCCCGGTCGAGGTCCCCCACGAACCCGAGGGACGAGCCGAACTGATCGTTGTTGTCCAGGGAACCGGCGAAGTTGCCCTGGGTGGCGCTGATCTTCTGGAAGCTGGAAACCGTGCCCCCCAGGTTCATGAAGAGGACGTAGACCGCTCCGCGGTTCGGGCCCCCGTCATCGTCCAGGGCAGCCCCCACGGCGATGTCCGGAATACCATCGGCATTCAGGTCTTCGATCCCGGCCACGGAGTAGCCGAGCTGGTCGCCCGGATCGATCTCCCCGGTCAGGCCTCGAACCGCACTGACCTTCTCGAAGCCGTTGATCGTCCCGTCCGCCTCCAGGCCCAGGAGCCACAGGGCGCCCGTGCTGTTGCCGGCAATGGCCGCGCCGGTCGAGCCGATCCCGAGGTCCACCAGGCCATCGCCGCTCAGGTCGCCGATGTTGGCGATGCTGAAGCCGAAGAAGTCGCTCGGAGCGAGGTCCCCGGTGAAGCCGGAGCGGGCCTCGGTGATCTTGACCTGGGACTTTGCGCTGCCGTCCGCGTTGAGGAACACCACGTACACGGCCCCGGCGTCGGCCCCGGCCTCGTCGTCCCGCGGGGCGCCGACCGCCACGTCGGGAATCGAGTCCCCGTCCACGTCACCGAGTCCAGCGAAGG
>JAUIEE010000304.1 GCA_030428965.1 bacterium
AGGTGTGGGCGACCCTGCCCGTGGAGTTCGCGCCGTGAGCGGCGCACACTGGATCTTCGCCGCCGCGCTGCTCGCGCTCGTCGGCTGCGTGACCCCCGACACGGGCGGCGCCGCGGGGGACGCCGACTGGGTCCGCGCCCTGGAGCGCGACGTCCTGCCCGCCCTCGAGGACTTCCGTCCGCAGTTCGTGCTCGTGTCCGCCGGTTTCGACGCCCACCGCCTCGACCCCCTCGCCCAGACCGAGCTGACCGAGCTCGGCTACCGGGAGCTCACCCGGCGCATGCTCGAGCTCGCCGACGAGCACGCCGGGGGGCGTCTGGTTTCGGTGCTCGAGGGGGGCTACAGCCTGGAGGGCCTGGCCCGTTCCGCCGCGGCTCACCTGGGGGTCTTGACCGGGGGCGACAGGTGAAGCTCACGACCCGCCTGCACGACCGCGACGCGGCGGGCATGACCTACGTCTACCCGGTCGTCTCGCGCCGGGCGCGGGGCGTTTCGGTCGGCATCAACCTCAACCCCAACAACGCCTGCAACTGGCGCTGCGTCTACTGCCAGGTCCCCGACCTGACCGCGGGCAAGGGCCCTCCCATCGACCTCGAACAGCTCCGCCGGGAGCTACGGGCGATGCTGACCGCGATCCTGCAAGGGGACTACCTGGAGCGTCACGTGCCCAAGGGCTTCCGACGCTTGAACGACGTGGCCTTCTCCGGAAACGGCGAGCCGACCAGCTCTCCCGATTTCGAAGCGGCGATCGAAGTCACAGAAGAGGTGCTGCAGGAACTCGGACAGCGGGGCTCGCTACGGATCATCCTGATCAGCAATGGATCGCTCGTGCACCTGGAGCCCGTGCAGCGCGGGCTGGAGCGGCTGGGGGCTATGGGCGGGGAGATCTGGTTCAAGATCGACAGCGCCACGGCGCAGGGACAGAAGGCCATGAACTCGATCGTGACCGGCCCCGAGCGTACGGCGAAGAACCTCCAGGCGGCTGCGAGCCGCTGTCCCACGTGGGTGCAGACCATGCTCCTGGCCCGACGGGGACAGGAACCGTCCGACGCGGAGCGCGACGCCTACGTGCGGCTCCTGGACTCCGCCCGTCCCGGGGCGCCAGAGCTGCGCGGTGTCCTGCTCTACGGTCTCGCTCGCGCTTCCCACCAACCGGAGGCCCCCGAGTTGACCCCCGCCTCCCCCCAGCTCTTCGAGCGCTGGGCCGAGGACATCCGGGCCCTGGGCCTCGACGTTTCGACCCACCCCTGAGCGGGCCCTAGCCCCCCGGCCGCACGGCCTCGAGGATTTCGGCTCCCACCTCTCCGATCGATCGGCCATGGGTGTCGAGGGCCCACCCGCAGCGCGCGTACTCGGGACTGCGTCGCGCCAGGAGCTCGCGCAGCTCCTCCATCGCGCGGGGACGATCCCGCATGGGTCGCCCGTCGCCCTGATCCAGGACCCTCTGGAAGTGATCCTCCGCACGGGCCTGGAGCCAAACCGTGCGGCAGGTCGCAAGCAGCCGTTCGTAGGTCTTGGCCGAGTCCACGATCGAACCGCCGGCTGCGAGGACCAGCCTCTCTCCCCGGGCCAGGACGTCCTCGAGGGCTTCGGCTTCGTAGCGGTGAAACGTCTCCGCGCCGTGCAGGTCGAAGATCTCCGCCAGCGGCATGCCCGCGCGCTCCTCGACGGCCTGGTCGAGCTCGACGAAGGGCACTTCCAGCCGCCGAGCGAGCCAACGCCCGACGCTCGACTTCCCCGCTCCGCGCAGGCCGATCAAGGCGACGCGCTCGGTGCTGGGAGCCAACGGAATGTCCAGCAGCTCTCCCAAGCCGACCCGCAGGGTCTCGGCCAAACGCGCCAGCACGAGGGCGCTCGGATTGGCCCGCCCCGCCTCGGTCTCGGTCAGGTAGCGACGGCTGACCCCGGCGGCCCGAGCGGTCTCGCCGACCCCCAGACCCGCTTTCTCGCGGGCCTGGCGTACCCTCCGGCCCAGTTCGTCGAGAAACCCTTGAAGCTCACGCATGAGGCTTTATTCTTCCCTGGTCACTTTCGCTGAAGGAACTATACTTCCCCGGCCGACCCTTGTCCATGGAGCCATGACCGTGAATGCCACCCTCGCCCCTGCGCCTCAGCGGGTCTCCTTCCAGACCCACCCGGATCGCTACAAGCACTGGCAGCTCACCTTCGACGGAGACGTCGCTACCCTGACCATGGAGGTCCAGCCCGACGGTGGGCAGCGTCCGGGTTACGAGCTCAAGCTCAACTCCTACGACATCGGGGTCGACGTCGAGCTCGCGGACGCGGTGCAGCGAATCGTCTTCGAGCACCCCGAGGTGCGCTGCGTGGTGGTCACCGGGGGCCTCGACCGCGTCTTCTGCGCCGGTGCGAACATCCACATGCTCGGCACCAGCACCCATGGCTTCAAGGTGAACTTCTGCAAGTTCACGAACGAGACCCGGCTCTCGATCGAAGACGCCTCGGCCAACGGCAACGTTTCCTTCCTGGCGGCCCTGAACGGCACCGCCTCGGGCGGTGGCTACGAGCTCGCCCTGGCCTGCGACAAGATCCTCCTGGTGGACGACCGCAGCAGCGCCGTCTCCTTTCCCGAGCTGCCGCTCCTGGCCGTGCTGCCGGGCACGGGCGGCCTGACCCGCATCGCCGACAAGCGCAAGATCCGCCGTGACCTGACCGACGCCTTCAGCACCATCGCCGAGGGTATCAAGGGCAAGCGCGCGGTGGAGTGGAACCTGGTCGACCGCCTGGCACCTCTCTCCCGCTGGGACGAAGCCGTCGGCGAGATGGCCAACGAGCTCGCGGCCGAACGCCCCAAGATCGATGAGCCCGGCGTCCCCCTTCCGGATCTCGACTTCGAGCTCGAGGACGATGTGCTGCGGTACGAGTACGTGACGCTCGAGCTCGACCGAGTTGCGCGCACCGCCAACCTGACGCTGGCCGTGCCCGCCGACGCTGGACCCAAGACCGCCGCCGAAGCCCACGCGGCGGGCGCCTCCTGGTGGATCTTCCAGGCCTTCCGCGAGCTGGACGCCGCCCTGCTCGAACTGCGCCTGAACGAGCCCGACATCGGTCTGGTGCTCCTGCGGGTGACCGGCGACCCCCGGGTCGTCCTCGCCACGGACGAGGTCGTGGCCAGCGAGGAGAGCGCCTTCGTGAACAACGTGCGCCACTTCATCAAGCGCACCCTCAAGCGCCTCGACCTGACCGCCAAGAGCCTGTACGCCATCCTCGACGAGGGAACCGCCTTCGCCGGCTCCATGCTGGAGGTGGCTCTCGCCTGCGACCGCACGTACCTCCTCAACGATCCTGACCGCCCCGTTTCGGTCGGTGTGGGCCAGGCCAACGGCGGCACCTACCCCATGGCCAACGGACTGTCCCGGCTCGAGACGCGTTTCCTGGGAACCCCGGACGCGGTCGGGTCGGTCCTAGAGCACAAGGGTCAGATCATCGACGCCGAAACGGCGGACGAACTGGGCCTGGCGACCTTCGCCCCCGACGACATCGACTGGGAAGACGAGCTGCGCATCGCCGTGGAGGAACGCGCTTCCTTCTCCCCGGACGCCTTGACGGGCATGGAAGCCAACCTGCGTTTCGCCGGCCCCGAGACGATGGAGACCAAGATCTTCGGACGACTCTCGGCCTGGCAGAACTGGATCTTCCAGCGCCCCAACGCCGTTGGGGATCGCGGAGCACTGCAATGTTACGGCACGCCCCAGCGCCCCGAATTCGACTACAAGCGTACCTAGACCCTTCACGAGGAACCCCCATGGCTGGCATCGACTACGACCAGAAGATCCCGAACAACGTCGACCTCAAGTCCGACAAGCGCCTGCAGCGCGCCCTCGAGAAGTGGCTGCCCAAGTACCTCGACTGGTGGCGCGACATGGGGCCGACGGACTTCAACGAGAAGGACATCTACCTGCGCACGGCCGTCAGCGTCGACCGCGACGGCTGGGCCCACTTCGACCACGTCCAGATGCCCGACTACCGCTGGGGCATCTTCCTGGCCGAGCCCGAGCCCGACCGCAAGATCCACTTCGGCGACCACCTGGGCCAGGACGCGTGGCAACAGGTCCCCGGTGAGTACCGCAACACCCTGCGGCGCATCATCGTGACCCAGGGCGACACCGAGCCGGCCTCGGTCGAACAGCAGCGCCTCCTGGGTCACACGGCCCCGTCCCTGTACGACCTGCGCAACCTGTTCCAGGTCAACGTCGAAGAGGGCCGTCACCTGTGGGCCATGGTCTACCTGCTCCAGGCCTACTTCGGTCGCGACGGCCGCGAAGAGGCCGAGGAGCTGCTCGAGCGACGCTCGGGCAACCCCGACCACCCGCGCATCCTGGGCACGTTCAACGAGCCGTGCGAAGACTGGCTCTCGTTCTTCTGCTTCACGACCTACACCGACCGTGACGGCAAGTTCCAGCTCCTCAGCCTGGCCGAGAGCGGCTTCGATCCCCTCGCCCGTACCTGCCGCTTCATGCTGACCGAGGAGGCCCACCACATGTTCGTGGGTCAGACGGGCCTGGGCCGCGTGATCGAGCGCACCTGCCAGCTGATGCGCGACAACCCTGATGCGGACGTGACCAAGTTCGGGGCCATCCCCCTCGAAATGGTCCAGCGCTACATCAACTTCTGGAACTCCTCCTCGAACGACCTGTTCGGCGGCGAGATTTCGTCGAACGCATCGAACTTCTTCGCGGCCGGCATCAAGGGCCGCGCCCACGAAGCCAAGCTCGGTAAGGACCCCAAGGCCCTCGAGGAGATCTACAACATGGAGGTCTGGGAGAACGGTCGTCTCTCCAGTCAGGAAGTGCCCCTGCGTAACGCCATGAACGAAGTCCTGCGGGACGACTACGTGGCCGACAACGAGAAGGGGATCGTCTACTTCAACAAGATCTGCCAGAAGTTCGACAACGACTTCCGCTTCCAGCTCCCCCATCGACGCTTCAACCGCAAGATCGGCATCTACGCCGATGGCCACTTCAGCCTCACGGGGGAGGCCATGACCCCCGAAGCCTGGAAGGCCAAGGAGAGCGAGTGGCTGCCGAGCCCCGAGGACAAGGCGTACGTCAAGTCGCTCATGGTGCCGTGCTACGAGCGCGGCAAGACCGCCAGCTGGATCGCCCCCCCCGCCAAGGGCATCAACGGCCAGCCCTTCGACTACGACTACGTGAAGCTGTAGCCCACGGGCGGCAGAAGCCCAAGCAACACCGAGCGCTCTCTCCCGCTCGCGCGCCTGCGCGAGCCCGGGACAAGAGGCGGAGCCTCTTGTCCCGTAAGGGGCGTTGAGACACCGCGCCGCCAGGCGCGGGGTCGAGACACTGCCCCGTCAGGCGATGCGGGAGCGCAGCGCACGCATCGCCGGACATCCATCGGTCTACCCGCATCGCGCAGGCAACCCCCCAGACCCCCCTTCGGGACCCACGCGCGGGCCGCCCGCGAGCGCAGTGAGCCAGGCACCGCGCGGCGGTCTCGTGTCTCACCTGGCTTGGGAGGCACGTAAAGCTCGAAGCATGTGACGCGGGACACCACGCTACGGCCGAGGCTCGATGCCCACTTCCGAAGACACGTAGCACGGAGGCACCAGGCCTAGCCCCGTTGCCGCCCTGCGCGGGCAGCGAGGCATGCGTCACGGGACACCGAGCAGCCCCACGGCTTGACGCCCGTTCTTCGAGACAATCGCCCCGATGCCCCGAGCTCAGCCCCCGTGCACCAGCTCGCGCGACTGCGCGAGCCCGGGTCAAGAGGCGGAGCCTCTTGACCCGTGAGGGGCGTCGAGACACCGCGCCGCCAGGCGCGGGGTCGAGACACTGCCCCGTCAGGCGATGCGGGAGCGCAGCGCACGCATCGCCGGTCCAACCCGGTGGGAACCGTCGCGCAACGGCAAACCCTCGGCTTCCCTTGGGAGCTCAGCGCGTGGCTCAGGCGAGCGCAGCGAGCCGCCACGCGGGGGCACGTGTCTCGCTTGGCTTGGGCACCAAGCAACGGCCGACGTTGGGAGAGCCCCTTCAGGGGGCTCTCCCTAACGGGGGCACGTGGGGCGTGGCGCACGTAACGCACAGCACCAAGCTGCGCGAGCCGAGGCTCGATGCCCGTCCCCCGAAGACAGGACACACGGGACCAAGCTGACACCCCGTGCACCTTGCTCGCGTGACTACGTGCCGCTTGGCGGTCCCTCGGGGCACGTGGGACTCGCCACCGTGACTCCCAGCCACAGAGCCCCACGGTCCCGATGCCCCGAGCTCAGCCCCCGTGCACCCAGCTCGCGCGACTGCGCGAGCCCGGGTCAAGAGGCGGAGCCTCTTGACCCGTAAGGGGCGTCTCGACCCCGCGCCGTCAGGCGCGGGGTCGAGACACTGCCCCGTCAGGCGATGCGGGAGCGCAGCGCACGCATCGCCGGTCCAACCCGGTGGGAACCGTCGCGCAACGGCAAACC
>JAUIEE010000305.1 GCA_030428965.1 bacterium
GAACGACAGGGGAAGCCGCGACCCTGCGCGATGCGGAGCGCGAAGCCGTGGTGGCCTTCTGCGTGGGTCAGGCAGGGGGCCGCCTGCCCGTCCTGGCCGGGGTCGGGACCAACGACACGCGCACGACCCTGAGACACGCCCGGGCCGCCAGGGACGCCGGGGCCAGTGGGCTCCTGGTCGTCACGCCCTACTACAACCGGCCGGAAGCCTCGGGCCTGCGGCGCCACTACGGCACCCTCGCGGACGCGGTCGATCTCCCGCTGGTGCTCTACAACGTGCCCGCACGCACGGGAGTGGACCTGCAGCCGGAGACCGTGGCCCAGCTCTTCGAGCAGCACGAGAACGTCTGCGCCATCAAGCAGGCCTCGTCCGACGCGGGCCGGATCGAGGCCCTGCTCGAGTGCGGCATCGACGTCCTGTGCGGCGAAGACCTCCAGGTCCCCGACGCCATGCTCTCGGGGGCGGTGGGAGCGATCGGGGTCGTCGGCAACCTGTTCCCGGCCGAGATGGCCCAGCTGGTGCACGAGAGCGCTCCGGGGGGCGACCACACCCTGGCGGCGGCCCGCTTCGAGGAGCTCTCACCCGTCATGCGGGCCCTGTTCCTCGAGTCCAATCCGGTCCCCCTCAAGGCGGCCCTCGCCCTGTTCGGCCTGGCCTCGGGAGACGTGCGCTCTCCCCTGGCGCCCTTGGCCCCCGAGAACCTGAGCCGGCTCCAGGAAGCCCTCGGCCTGGACCAGCTCGAACTGCCCTGAGCCAGGCGGCCAAAACGGCATTCAGCCGCCTTTTTGGCAGCCCAACCCCTCTTCTCGGCGTCGAAAAGGCCGTTCCTGGGCCGTTCCGAGGTTCGGCATGGACCTTGCTCTGAAAGGGCATGATGCAAACGCCCTTCACCCAGAACACCGCCGCCGCCCTCCAGGAGGCCCAGCGCCGAGCCGTCTCGGCCGGCCATCCTGAGGTCACCCCGATCCATCTGGCCCAGGTCCTGTTCGAGGAGCCGGAAGGCCTGAGCGCCGCCATCCTCCAGCGCCTGGACGCCCAGCCCAAGGTGCTCGGAGCCGAGCTGGCCCAGGCGCTCGATTCCCTCGCGCGTACCCAGGGAACCCATCCGGACCCGTCCCGGGAGCTGGGCGCCGTGCTGCAGGAAGCTGCCGCCCAGGCGGTACGGCTCGAGGACGCCTACGTGTCCACCGAGCACGTGCTCCTGGCCCTGGCCTCCCACGGCGGTTCGGTGGTCCAGGGGATCCTCTCCAAGCGAGGTCTCACCCCCGAGCGGATCGAGGGAGCCCTGATCGAAGCCCGCGGCAGCCGCAGGGTCAACTCGGAGAACCCCGAGGGCACCTACGAAGCCCTGGCCAAGTACTCGCGCGACCTGACCCAGGATGCCCGCGACGGCAAGCTCGACCCGGTCATCGGCCGCGACGACGAGATCCGCAGGGTGACCCAGGTGCTCTCCCGCAGGCGCAAGAACAACCCGGTCTTGATCGGGGATCCCGGCGTGGGCAAGACGGCCATCGCGGAAGGTCTGGCCAACCGCATCGTGGCCGGGGACGTGCCCGAGGGTCTGAAGTCCAAGCGCATCATGGCCCTCGACATCGGATCGCTCCTGGCGGGCGCCAAGTACCGGGGCGAGTTCGAGGAGAGACTGAAGGCGGTGCTCGAGGAGATCGCGGAAGGTGAAGGGAACGTGATCCTCTTCATCGACGAGCTCCACACCCTGGTCGGTGCCGGCGGCTCCGAGGGCGCGGTCGATGCCGCCAACATGCTCAAGCCCGCCCTGGCGCGCGGCGAGCTGCACTGCATCGGTGCGACGACCCTCGACGAGTACCGCAAGTACGTCGAGAAGGACAAGGCCCTGGAGCGGCGCTTCATGCCGGTTCAGGTCGAGGAACCGACCGTCGAGGACACGATCGCCATCCTGCGCGGACTCAAGGAGCGCTACGAGTCCCACTACGGCGTTCACATCCTGGACGCGGCCCTGGTCTCCGCGGCCCGCCTCTCGGATCGGCACATCTCCCAGCGCTTCCTGCCCGACAAGGCGATCGACCTGGTGGACGAGGCCTCGGCCCAGCTCAAGATCTCGATCGACTCGATGCCGCCCGAGCTCGACAAGCTGGAGCGCCGCATCCGCCAGCTCGAGATCGAGCGCACGGCCCTCCAGAAAGAAGGCTCGAACGCCCAGCGCGTCCAGGACATCGAGCGCGAGCTGAGCGAGAAGAACGAGGAGAAGACCGCCATCGCCGCCCGCTGGCAAACCGAGAAGGACCTCATCACGCGCATCCGAGCAGGCAAGGCTCTGATCGAGAGCTTGAAGAGCGAGGCGGATCGCGCCGAACGGGAAGGGAACCTGGCCCGCGTGGGCGAGATCCGCTACGGGGAGATTCCCGAGACCCAGAAGGACGTGCAGGACGCCCAGACCCGATTGCACGAGGTGCAGGCCGACGGGGCGCTCCTGCCGGAGGAGGTCGACGCGGAGATGATCGCCCAGGTGGTCAGCCGCTGGACGGGCATCCCGGCGACGCGCCTCTTGGAGACCGAACGCGACAAGCTCATCCACATGGAAGAGCGTCTGGCGGAGCGCGTCGTCGGCCAGAGCAAGCCGCTGCAACGCATCTCCGAGGCCGTACGCCGCGCCCGGGCCGGACTTCAGGAGACGACGCGACCGCTCGGCTCCTTCCTCTTGCTCGGCCCGACCGGCGTGGGCAAGACCGAGACCGCCCGTGCCCTGGCCGAGTTCCTGTTCGACGACGAGAGCGCCATGGTGCGCCTCGACATGAGCGAGTTCATGGAGAAGCACTCCGTCGCGCGCATGATCGGGGCTCCGCCCGGCTACGTCGGTTACGACGAAGGGGGCACCCTGACCGAGGCCGTGCGGCGCAAGCCCCACGCGGTCCTCTTGCTCGACGAGATCGAGAAGGCCCATGTGGACGTGTTCAACGTGCTGCTGCAGATCCTCGACGACGGTCGCCTGACCGACGGACAGGGTCGCGTGGTCGACTTCACCCAGACCCTGGTGCTGATGACGAGCAACCTCGGGGGCGAGGCCGAGCTCAAGCGTCACTTCCGCCCCGAGTTCCTCAACCGCCTGGACGAGGTACTCACCTACCACGCCCTGGACAAGGACCAGATCCGTTCCATCGTCGAGGTGCAGCTCGAGCGCATGCGGCGCCAGATCGCCGAGCGGGAGATGGACCTGGTCCTGACGGACGCTGCCAAGGAAGCCCTGGCCGAGGAGGGCTGGGACGCCGAATACGGCGCCAGGCCCCTCAAGCGGGTGTTCCAGCGCCAGGTCCACAACCGCCTGGCGGATGCCATCCTCGCCGGACAGCTCGCGGCGGGCGACACCGCCGTGATCGACTTCGGCGAGAAGGGCTACCAGCTCCGGGTCGAGCATTCCGACGCTGAAGGAAAGACCGAGAGGATCGCGGGCTGAGCCGAACGGAAGGGCGGGCCCCCGGAGCCGATCCGGGGGCCCGCCTTCTCGTTCCTACGACGGCGCGCGCGCAAGGCTAGGGCGCGCCGCTCGAGGTGTTGATGGCCCCTCGTGGCGCGCGCTGCTCCTCCTGTCGTCACGGTTCTCTGGCCCGGGCGCTCGAGGTGCGCGACCGCAAGGCCACTCACCCTCTCCGGACGCACGCCTTTCGGGGGCTGCGTAGGAGCCTCGAAGCGAGCGGGACCCTAGACTGGCCGCGCACGAAGGAGACTCCTTGACCCTCTCGCCGACACGCATCCTCAGCATCGTCCTGGCCGTTGGAGCGGCCGCCTGCGGCCCGACGGCGGCCCCGCGCGAGGCGACCGGCGTCAACGTGCTCCTGATCTCCCTCGACAGCACGCGGCGCGACATGTTGAGCGCCTACGGCCGCAGCTCGAAGTACGCCCCCGACAGGCCGACGACGCCCAACATCGACGCCCTGGCCCGGGACGGCGTCCTGTTCGAGGACGCCTACTCCACGACCTCGTGGACCCTGCCCTCCCACATGTCGATCTTCACCGGCCTGCCCGAGCTGGTGCACGCGGTCGAGCTGGATCCCCAGCGCCTCAGTGCGAGCGTGATGACCTTTCCGGAAATCCTGTCCCGGGCAGGCTATCGCACCGCGGGCTTCTACTCGGGTCCCTACCTCGATCCGCGCCACGGCTTCGGGCGCGGCTTCGACACCTACAGCGCCTGCTACGGCAACGCCCTCGCAGCGGCCACGAAACGGGCGGCCGAGCTGAGGCGCAGGCTGGAAGAGGGCGACGTCGGCTCGGCCCAGGAAGCCCGGGAGCTGCAGCGGCGGCTCGGCGAGACGGAGGTCGAGATCGAGGCCGGATCGCATCGGGACGTGAGCTCGGCCAACGTGACCGAAGGAGCGCTGCAAGCCCTCGAGGAGATGGCCTCCGCGCAGGAGCCCTTCTTCGTCTTCGCCCACTACTTCGATCCGCACTACGACTACGTCCCGCCTCCTCCCCACGACACGGCCTTCGACCCGGACTACTCCGGCACGGTCGACGGCAAGGACTTCTACTGGAGTCCGCGCATCTCGCTGTTCGACGAGTCCAGCTCCGACCAGAGGCGCGTCCGCCGCATCAACGACCGCGATCTGGAGCACGTCTTCAGCCTCTACGACGGAGAGCTGGAGTGGACCGACGTCCAGGTGGGACGCCTGCTGCACAAGCTGGAGGAGCTCGGCCTGGCGGACGACACGCTCGTGATCGTGACCTCCGACCACGGGGACGAGTTCTTCGAGCACGGCGCCATCGGTCATCGGCGCACGCTCTACGAGGAAGTGGTGCAGGTCCCCCTGATCCTGACGCTTCCCTCGGTCCTGCCCGCGGGCAAGCGGATCACAGGACCGACCTCGACCATCGCCATCCTGCCCACCGCCCTCGAGCTCCTGGGGCTCCCCGAACCACCGCGCCTCGTAGGCCAGAGCCTGATGCCCCGCATCCGCGAGGGTGCCCAGCACACCGAAGGGGTCTTCGGGCGCTTCGTCGGGCACACCCGGTTCGATGCCGAGGGCACGGTCGGGTCCCAGATCAAGGTGGTCGAGACCTACCGGCGTGGCTCGATCAAGATCACCCGCGAACACACCTGGATGCACGTCCCCGACGAGGCGCCCGAGTCCATCAAGAAGCGTATCGCCACCCGCAACCAGACCCTGCTCGGCGAGAGCCTGCGCTGGATCGACCTGGACGCCTCGCCCGGCGAACGGACGCTCGATGCTTCACGCGACTTCAGCGTGCCGCGGGCCCGTGAGGTCTTGGCCGAGTTTCACGACCGCTACCTCGAGCTGATGGAGCAGCGCGTGCGCAGCGAGTCCCTCGACGCCGAGAGCACGAACCTCTCCATGCTGAAGGCCCTGGGCTACGCCGACGGCGCGGCGGAGCCGGTCTCCGCCCTGGACGAAGTCGTCCGCCTTCCGGCACCGGGCCGTGCGATCCTCGGCCGGGACTAGCCCGCCCCTCGCCAGGGAAGCCCTCTCGTCCTAAGCTCGAAGGATGTCCGACTCGAGCCAAGGCTGGATCGGTGAGCTCGCCCGCCTGCGCGGGGCCGGGGAGAGTTGCGCCATGGTCGTCGTGACGGGCGTCCAGGGCAGCGCGCCCCGGGACGCGGGGACACGCATGCTGGTGGACAGGGGAGGTCTCGCCGGGGGCACGATCGGCGGCGGGAACCTGGAGAAGCTCGCGATCGAGCACGCCCAGAAGCTCCTGGCCGAGGTCCCCAACCGGAGCGAAGCGGTCTCCTACCCTCTGGCCGAGAAGACGGGCCAGTGCTGCGGTGGCCAGGTGCACCTGTTCTACGAGACCTTTCACTGGCAGCGGCGCACGGTCGCGGTCTTCGGAGCCGGTCACGTCGGCCAGGCCCTGGCCGAGCTCGGCCCCTGGATGAAGGCCGACGTGGTCTTGATCGACGGCCGCGAGGAGAGCGAGCTGCAGCCTCCCCTGGCCCCGGTACGCCCCTACGAGTTGCGCTGCGTCGACGTCCCCGTCGCCGAGATCGATCACCTGCCCGAAGAGGCACTGGTCGTGATCATGACCCACGACCACGCCCTGGACCTCGAGATCCTGGAGCGCGCCCTGGGGCGCTCGTTTCCGTTCCTGGGACTGATCGGATCCGCCCGCAAGTGGGCCCGCTTCCAGAAGCGGCTGGCCCAGCGAGGCTTCGCTCCCGATCGGATCGCGAGCATCACCTGCCCCATCGGTCTCTCCCAGGCCTCCAAGGATCCGGCCGCGATCGCCCTGTCCACGGCCACACAGCTGGTCGAGGTCTTGGAGCGGACCTGCCCCAAGGCTCAACCCCACTGACCTTCAGCGACCGGTCGCGCCGTAGA
>JAUIEE010000306.1 GCA_030428965.1 bacterium
AGCATGCGCTGGGCCGGGGCGCCGAAGTGATGGTCGAGGTGCAGGTCGCGGGCCGCCTCCAGGAAGATCTCCTGGAGGTAAGCGGTGGAGTTGAGGTCCCAGGTCAACTTCAGGTCGCGGTCGCCGACCATGTCCACCAGCACGCAGGCGGCCACCCGCTCGACCTGACCCTCCCGCTTCAGCCGGTCGGCGTGGTAGCGCGAGCCGTAGCGGTTGTCGCTACCGGACCATTCGGGGCGCACCGATTCCTCCCCGTCCAGGAAGAGAAAGCGATACGTGATCCCGTCCTGGGGAGGTCGCAGGGCCAGGGAGCGCGCTAGCTCCAGCAGCACGGCGGTGCTCGAGCCCGCATCGTTGGCGCCGACGAAGTGGAACGGAAGTCGCTTGGTGTCGTAGTGGGCGCACAGGATGACCATCGAGTCGTCGGCCGCCGAGCGGACGCTGGGGAGGTCCGCGTAGAGGTTGGTGAACTCGACGTCACCGATGGGGGTCTGGGCCTGGAAGACCTCGCGCACCGGCTTCAGCCCGGCTCCCATGAGCTCCTTCTCCAGGTAGACCCGGGTTGCCTCGAGCCGAGCGCTACCGGCCGGCCGCGGGCCGATCGCCACGATGGCCTCGAGGTGGGCCCAGGCCCGCTTCCCGTCGAAGGGGGGCGGAGGAGAAGGGGCGGCCGATCCGGCGTTGCATCCCGCCGCGCCGATCCCGGCCAGGAACAGCAGCCAAACCCCGAGCACGCGCTTCGGGGGGCCCAGGGGGGGCCGAGGGGTTGCCGAGAGGGTCTCCGCAGGCATGGGGACAGAATAGGACGGGTTCGCTTCGGGGCCAGTTCCGGCTCGTTCTTGTGACCTGGCTCCCCCTCCTCGCCAGGCACGCCCCAGGACTGCCGATCGGGCAGGAAGGGACCGCTGTGTCGGGTTTCGCGTCCAGCGGGACCGATCCAGCAAGGTCCCAGATCCCCCATTGATCCTCCAGTTGGACCTCGGGGTGTCCGAAAGGAAGAGGTGGAGCGCCCCGATTCCCGCCTGCCAACCCTGGGCACGTCATGACTGATTCCTCCCTGATCGATCTCGTCCAAGAAGAGCTGGATGCCGAGCAGTACGCGGCCTTGAACTGGGAGGGGTCCTTCGAGGACTACCTCGCCCTGGCCGAAGCCAACCCGGCCGTCGCGCGCAACGCCTGGCAGCGACTGGTGGACATGATCGAGTCCTACGGCTTCGAGGAGTCCAGCGAGCCCGGCGTGCAGCGACGCTGGAAGATCTTCAACGACCCCTTCGACGAAGGGCGGGATGCCGTCTACGGCCTCGACGAACCGCTGAATCGGCTGGTGCAGATCTTCCGAGCCGGGGCCCAGGGCCTGGGGCCCGAGCGCCGGATCATCCTCCTGCACGGACCGGTGGGATCCGCCAAGAGCACGATCGTGCGCCTCCTCAAGCGGGGCCTCGAGCGCTACGGCTACCAGGAAGAGGGCGCGCTCTACACCTTCAGCTGGGTCGTCGACGGCGAAGAGATCGCCTCCCCGATGCATCAGGACCCGCTGATGCTGATCCCGACCGAGGCGCGCGACAAGGTCGAGAGGCGCCTCAACGAAGGCTGGGACCGTCCCTACGCCATTCGTCTGCGCGGCGACCTGGATCCGGTCAGCCGCTACTACCACGGCCTGCTGCTCAAGCGCTACGACGGTGATTGGCGCAAGCTCCTCGAGCACGTGAGGGTGCGGCGCTTCGTGCTGTCGGAGCAGAACAGGGTGGGCATCGGTACCTTCCAGCCCAAGGACGAGAAGAACCAGGACTCCACCGAGCTCACGGGCGACCTCAACTACCGGAAGATCGCCGAGATCGGCACCGACTCGGATCCGCGCGCGTTCAACTTCGACGGGGAGTTCTGCGTCGCGAATCGTGGCCTCATCGAGTTCATCGAGGTCCTGAAGCTCGACGTCGCGTTCCTCTACGACCTCCTCGGCGCCAGCCAGGAGCACAAGATCAAGCCGAAGAAGTTCGCGCAGACCGACATCGACGAGGTGATCATCGGGCACACCAACGAGCCCGAGTACCGCAAGCTCCAGAACAACGAGCTGATGGAGGCCTTTCGGGATCGCACCATCAAGGTCGACATTCCCTACAACCTCTCGGTGGACGAAGAGGTCAAGATCTACCGCCGCCAGTTCAACCGGAACTCGATCAAGAAGTTCATCGCTCCCCACACCATGGAGGTGGCGGCGCTGTGGGCGGTCCTCTCCCGTCTGGACGATCCGACCCACCCCAACCTGACGATCCTCCAGAAGGCCAAGCTCTACGGTGGCGAGGAGGTGCAGGGCTTCAGCTCCGAGCACATCCGCGAGATGCGCGAGAACTCGACCCGTGAGGGCATGTACGGCATCAGCCCACGCTATGTCCAGGACCGCATCGCGGCGGCCCTGGTCAGCGAGCGTGAGAGCGTCGGTCCCCTCCAGGTCCTTGGGAATCTGGCCGAGGGACTCGTGCACCACAGCTTGATTTCGAACGAGGACCTGCGCAAGCGCTACGAGCAGCTCATCTCCCACGTCCGGGAGGAGTACGAGGAGATCGTCAAGCACGAGGTGCAGGTGGCCGTGGCGGCCGAGAGCGAGGCGGTGGACCGCCTGTGCGCCAAGTACATCGACAACGTCAAGGCCTACACGACCCGCGAGAAGGTCATCGACGCCAACGGGATGGAGAAGGACCCCGACGAGCGCCTGATGCGGTCGATCGAGACCAAGATCGACATCCCGGAGTCCCGCAAGGATGACTTCCGGCACGAAATGATGAACTACATCGCGGCGCTCCACATCGAGGGCAAGACCTTCGACTTCCGCAAGAACAAGCGCCTGACGCGAGCCCTGGAGCTCAAGCTGTTCGAGGACCGCAGGGACACGATCCAGCTCACGAGCCTCGTCTCGACCGTCGTCGATCCGGAGACGCGGGAGAAGATCCGCGTCATCCGCGACCGGCTCAAGGAGCAGTTCGGCTACGACGAGAAGAGCGCGGAGGACGTGCTGCAGTACGTCGCCGCCCTGTTCGCCCGCGGTGAAGCCAAGCAAGGCGCTCCCGAGGCGGCTGCCTAGGGGGTTCACTTGTTTCGCATCGAAGCCGACCGAGCCCGCTTTCGGGAGATCGTGCGTGGCCGCATCCGCGAGGACCTGCGGCGCTACCTCTCGACCGGCGAGTTGATCGGGCGTGCCGGTGAGCACGCGGTTTCGATCCCTCTGCCCCAGATCGAGCTTCCGCGCTTCGTGTTCGGCCAGAACCCCAAGGGCGGAGGCAAGGGAGAGGGCAAGCCCGGCGACTCCGCCGATGGGGAGGTCGGCGAGGGCGAGGGGGCCGGTAGCGCTGGGGAGAACCCCGGTGCCCACATCCTCGAGGTCGAGGTCGAGCTCGAGGAGCTGGCGGAGATGCTGGGCGAGGAGCTACAGCTGCCGAACATCCAGCCGCGGGGCGTGAAGGAGCTCGATACGGACGGGGGACGCTACAACCGTGTCCGTAACTCCGGCCCCAATTCCCTGCGACTCTTCCGGCGTACGTTCAAGAACGCGCTCAAGCGTACGATTGCTTCGGGGCTGTACGACCCCCTGGATCCACGCATCGTGCCGATCCGGGAGGACTTCCGCTACCGGATGAAGAAGAGCTCGCCCCAGCCGGACTCCTCCGCGGTCGTCTTCCACATGATGGACGTGTCCGGGTCCATGGGGCGTGAGCAGAAGGAGGTCGTGCGCATCAAGGCCTTCTGGATCGATACCTGGCTGCGCAGCCAGTACAAGAACCTCGACGTGGTCTACATCGTGCACGACGCCGTGGCGCGCATCGTCGACCAGCACACGTTCTTCCACCTGCGCGAGTCCGGCGGCACGAAGATCTCCTCGGCCTACGAGCTGTGCTTGAAGCAGATCATGGAGCGCTACCGCCCCGAGGACTACAACATCTACCCGTTCCACTACTCGGACGGGGACAACTGGTCGGCCCGGGACACCGAGCTGTGCATCTCGACCCTGCGGGACGAGATCCTCCCGCGCGTCAACCAGTTCTGCTACGGGCAGGTCAAGAGCGCCCACGGCTCCGGGCAGTTCAAGAAGGACCTGGACGGCGCCCTGTCCGCGGTCGAGACCTTGGTCACGACCGCCGTCAACGATCGGGCCGATGTCCCCGAGGCGATCCGGTCCTTCCTGGGACAGGGGAGGTAGGGGCGGCCATGAAGCTCAAGAGCGATCTGCCGGCCGCCCTGAAGTACCAGGCCGTCATCATCGAGAGTGCCGCCCGCGATGCGGGGCTCGACTTCTTCGAGGTCATCTTCGAGCTGCTCGAGGCCAAGGACGTCAACGGCGTGGCCGCCTACGGTGGCTTCCCCGTGCGCTACCCCTCCTGGCGCTTCGGGATGGAGTTCGAGCGGCTCGAGAAGGGGCGTCGCTGGGGGCTCTCGAAGATCTACGAGCTGGTCATCAACAACGACCCGACCTACGCCTACCTGGTGCGCTCGAACTCGCTGCTCGAGCAGAAGCTCGTCATGGCGCACGTCTACGGGCACGCGGACTTCTTCAAGAACAACCTGTGGTTCGCTCCGACGGACCGCAAGATGCTCGACACGATGGGCAACCACTCGACCCGCTGTCGGCGCTACATCGACGCGTTCGGACAGGAAGGGGTCGAGCGCTTCTCGGACCTGTGCCTGTCGCTCGAGACCCTGGTCGACCCCTACCTACCGCTGCGCGAGCACTCCCAACCGGCGGAGGACCGCAGCATCTACACGCCGCCCTCGGAGCGCGCGCGTCGCTCCCTGGAAGCGCTCAGCATGTCGCCGCTGGCGGAGCCGGCGGAAGAGGTCGATCTGCGCCCGATGGTCGGCAAGCTGCCCACCTACGACATCCTGGGCTTCCTCGAAGAGAACGCTCCCCTCGAGGCCTGGCAGCGGGACATCCTGCACATCGTGCGCGCGGAGGCCTACTACTTCGTGCCCCAGCGCATGACCAAGATCATGAACGAAGGCTGGGCCTCGTTCTGGCACTCGCGCCTCTTGACCGGGGGGCTCCTGGAGCCGGAGGAGATCCTGGACTTCGCCGACTGTCACTCGGGGGCGACCATGACGGCGCCCGGTCAGCTGAACCCCTACAAGCTGGGCATCGAGCTGTTCCGCCACGCCGAGGAGCTGGGCGAAGACATCTTCCAGCTGCGCCGTGTCCACAACGACGTGAGCTTCATTCACAAGCTGGTGGACAAGGAGTTCTCCGCACGCCATCTCTCCAGGCCGAGCGCCCCTCGGGACACCGATGGCCCCGAAGGCCCCGCGCCCGCCCCGGACTGGCGCGAGAACAAGGGCCAGCTCCTGCACCAGCTCTCCTGGGGAGGCTACCCCCAGATCGAGCTCGTCGGCGTGGACACCGAAGGGGAAGGCGAGCTCAAGCTCGTCCATCACCACGATGGCCGGGACCTCCAGATGGGGCGCGCCCGGGAGACGCTCTTGAACCTGCAGGCTCTGTGGAAGGCGCCGGTGCACCTCTTGACGCTGCTCGAGAAGCAGGGCCGCTGCCTGGTCGCCAGGGGCGACGAGGTCAGCGTGACCGAGACGGAGGAGGCGGAGGCGCTGTGTTCGGACGAAAAACCGAAACAGCCCCCGGCCAGTTCCGCAAAGAGGGCCTGACCACGCCCGCTCCGGTGTAGGGCCGGAGAAGCCGTGGTCCTTGCGGGGAAGACGGCAAATGGGGACACTCTCGGGCATGGGAAGTGCCGATCGGATTCGGAGGTGGGGAGGCCGGAGAGCGGGGCTCTTGCTCCTGATTCTCTTGGTCCAGGGCTGCCGAGAGGGCGAGGAGGCCGATTCCTTCGTCCCGATCCCGCCTTCCTTTTCGGCCGCCCACGGTTGCCAGGATCTGGCCGGGGACCCCGCCGCTCCGGTGGGCATCGACCTCGACGGCATGGGTTTGCCGCTCGGCACGTCCAGCCGCATGGTGGCCAGCCTGGGGCTCGGTGGGACCCCGGTTCTGTTCGTTTCCGGACCCGACGCCTCGATCTACCGCATCGAGATCGACTCCATGGGGATGGTCACGGGATCGGTTTGGGTCTCTCCCGGAACCGTGGCTGCGCTGGCGGCCTACGCTTCGGTGAGCGCCGCCCCCGAGCTCTCGGGGCTGGCGATCCTGCCCGGTCCCGAAGGGCCTCCTGGCGTCTTTCCCCCGGGGCTGCTCGTCGCCGCGGAGCACGCGGGCAACACCCTGCTCCTGGCCAGCGCCACCGTTGCGGACGACGTCTTCGTGGCGCCCGGCCTGCAGGTGGAC
>JAUIEE010000307.1 GCA_030428965.1 bacterium
GAGCCAGATCGTTCTCCGAGCTCGTGGCCAACCTCGAACGCCCGCGGCGCATCCTCATCATGGTCACCGCCGGATCGGCGGTGGACAGCGTGATCGAGGGCCTGGAGGGTTTGCTCGAGCCGGGCGATACGATCATCGACGGCGGGAATACCTGGTTCGAGGACACGCGCCGGCGGGAAGCGCGGCTGCGGGAGAAGGGCATACACTTCTTCGGAGTCGGCGTATCGGGTGGAGAAGACGGAGCACGGAACGGCCCGTCCCTCATGCCCGGAGGAGATCGCCAGGGGTACGAAGTCCTGCGACCGGTGCTCGAGGCCATCGCCGCCAAGACGGACTCGGGGCCCTGCGTAACGCACGTAGGTCCGGACGGTGCCGGCCACTTCGTCAAGATGGTGCACAACGGCATCGAGTACGCCGACATGCAGCTCATCGCGGAGAGCTACGACTTGTTGCGCCGCGCCTATTCTTGCGAGAACGAGGAAATCGCCAGGACCTTCGCCCAGTGGAACCAGGGCCCTCTGGAGTCGTTCCTGATCGAGATCACCGCCAAGATCTTCGAGCACGTCGATCCGGAATCGGGTGTCCACACCGTGGACCTCGTGCTCGACAAGGCGGGGCAGAAGGGAACCGGTCGTTGGACCTGCCAGTCCGCGCTCACGCTGGGCGTCCCAGTCCCCTCCATCCAGGCGGCGCTGGACTCCCGCGGGCTCTCCGCCCTCAAGTCCGAACGCGTGCAGGCCAGCGGCGTGCTCCCACGCCCCGGCTACGAGCTGGACCGCTCGGCCGAAGACTTCGTCGCTCTGCTGCACGATGGTCTGTACGCCGCCAAGATCTGTGCCTATGCCCAGGGCCTGAGCCTGATCTCGACCGCGGGTGAGGAGTACGACTGGCCGATCAACCTGCGGGAGATCGCGCGCATCTGGAAGGGGGGCTGCATCATCCGTGCCCGCTTCCTCAACGAGATCATGGAGGCCTACGGGACCGGGGCAAGGCCCGCCAACCTGATGGTCGCACCCGCCTTCTCCGAGCTCCTGGGCCAGCTCGTTCCCGGCTTGCGACAGGTGGTCGCGACAGCGGCCAAGGCTGGAATCCCCACGCCGGCGCTCTGCGCGAGCCTCGCTTACTTCGACGCGTACCGGACCGCGGATCTGCCCCAGAACCTCACCCAGGCCCAGCGGGACGCGTTCGGTGCCCATACCTACCTGCGCCTCGACCAGCCGGACGCTCCTGCGCGCCACACGGAGTGGCTCGCACCGTAGCGCATCGGAAACGGCGAGGGGCGGAGAGCGCCTAGCGCGCTCGTTGCAGCACGACGTGCTCGGTGTCGAACACGGGGAAGCTCCCGACCTCTCGCAGGCCGTAGCGTGCCCAGACCTCGGCGGAGATCCCGCCGCGGACAAGGTCAACGCGTTGCAGGATGACCGTGCCGATCTCCCCCTCTTCCGCCAGACGAGCGAGGGAAGTTCCGTTGGCCGGCAGGAACGACCAGCGCACCGGATAGTGGTTCAGGACGTAGTGCATTCCGAAGCGCCGGGGATGCAGGAGCAGGGTCGAATCGTCGTGACCGATCTTCTCCAGCAAAGTGCTCGACAGCTCGGGGTGAGGCTTGAACTGCTCCTTCGCCCGCAGGAAGGTCCAGCGAGTCGCCGCGGCCAGCCCCACGGAAGCGAGGGCGGCGACCAGCACGAGCTCCCTTCGGCGCGGGCGGTCGGCCAGCGAGACGACGAGCAGATCGACCACCCCCAGGACGAGCCAGGGAAGAGGCAACAAGAGATGTCGAATGGCCACGTGGGCGTAGGTCTTGTGGCAGACCAGGAGAGAGGCGAACAGGGCCCCGCCGGCCAGTCCGAACCCCAGGGTCGTTCGCCTGCGCCCCTTCCTCAGACCCGCACCGATACAGACCGACATCGCCAGCACGATCGACGCGGTCAGGAGAGGATCGGAGCGTCGCCAGGCTGCCCGCTCCAGACCGCTCCACAGGACGCCCAGGTTGTCGAGCGTGTTCCGGGCCAGGGCGCTCACCATCTCCCCGCTGGAGAGCTCCGGCTGGCGTCTCTGGAAGACGAGATCGCCGTAGTTGGGCTGGCCGAGAACGATCCAGGAGAGCGGGGGCGACTGCTTGCCGGTCTTGGTCTGCCAGGCATACAGCCCCGCCAGCACCAGCACGCTCCCCACGACGCTCAGCACGACCTGCCATCGGCGCGTGCCCGGTCGGTCCCAGGCGTAGAGCAACATGGGGAGAAGGAGGAGTGCCGCGGTCTCCCGGAAGAGAAAGGGCACGGCCACCAGGAGAGGCATGGCGACGAGTCTCGCCCTCGAGGGCAGGTAGTAGAACGCGGCCATGGCTCCCACCGCTGCCGCCACGGAGGTGGGCTCGGACATGGCGGTGAAGGCGTAGGAGATGTTGGCCGGGAACAGGGCGAAGACCAGAGCACCGAGCCAACCGGTCGTCTCGCCGTAGATCCGGCGACCGATCAGATACACCCCCACGGAGCTGAAGACGAAGGCCGACAGGTTCGCAAGGAGCCAGGTCAGGATCCCTTCCCCGAGCAGGCGATAGAACAGAGCCAGGACCGCGTAGTGCCCGGGCATGTAGAGACGCCACCCCTCGACGTCCAAGAAGGCCGGATAGAGGATGTGGCTGCGGAGCTCTCCCGAATCGGCCCACCAGCGGGCTGTGGTGATGTAGCCCACCTGGTCGTTGAAGCCCATCAGGTTGCCTTCCAGCGGGCGGAAGGCCTGCCCCCAGACCAGCAGCACGAGCAAGGCACCCAGCGCAGAGGCTCCACAGCGCCACCAGGTCCCCCAGCCGCTAGACGCGGTTCGCGTTGATTCTCGGGGCCCCATCGACGCCAGGATTCTAGTCGGATCCCGCGGGCAGCGTTCCCCCCTGAGAGCAGGAAGCTCGCGCGACGGCTCGACCGCCGCCGCGCGGTTCCTGGAGCTCGGGATGGCCTGGCGGGCCCAGGGATCCCGAGGGACCGCCCCCCGTGAACGGCCCACGGCGATCAGGCAGGCAGGTCAGCAAGGCTCGTGCGCTCCGTTGTCGGCCGCCGAGCCCCTGGCGCAGTGGGATCGCCCCCCACTCCGAATCGACCTGCTCCCAGGTCGAACCCTGGGAAGGGACGAACCTCCTCCCTCAGTAGCCCTCGATCGAGTCGAGCACTTCTTGCACGACGTCGCGCATCGAGGCCGGCTTCCGGAAGACCCTTCGGATCCCCCAGCGCCGAGCGCGCTGCTCGATCTCGGGATCCGGATCCCCCGTGATGACCACGATCGGCGCCTCGCGCAGGTTCCGCTGGCCCCGAAGGGCATGCAGCAGCTTGAATCCGTGCAGACGCGGCAAGCGCAGGTCGAGCACGATGACGTCGGGCTCGAGCCTCTTGATCTTCTCGAGCCCCGCGATGCCGTCGAAGGCGCAGGCAACGCCGAGCCCCGCCGCCTGGAGCCTCAGGGCCAGAGCGCGGTTCAGGTCTTCCTGATCCTCGATCACCAGCACGGTCTCCATGCGCTGGTACTCGAGGAGGTCGCCTCCGACAACCCCCTCGCTATCCGGTTTGCATTCCTTGGACTGCTCGATGTACTCCGTCTTCATGCTTGGCTCCTTCCTAGCCCTACAACGTTCCGTCGGCCCGTTGCGATGTGTGTGCGCAGGCCTCGGGCGAAACCATGGGCAGCTCCAAGGTGACCTTGGCACCGCCGCAAGACTTGTTCGTCACGACGATGTCTCCCCCATGGGCCTCGACCGCAGCTCGACAAAGGTGCAGGCTCACGCCCACGCCTCCTCCCATCGGCCGCTCTCGCTGCCGAACCAAATCGAAGCACTGGCTTTTCGCCTCCGGCGCAAAGCCAGGCCCCTCATCCTCCACGGTGAAGACTGCTCGGTCGTCCACTTGCTCGAGCTCGAGCTGCACGTGGCTCCCCGGTTCGCTCACACGCAAGGCGTTGTCCAGGAGCCGCCAGAGGGTTCGCTGCAAACGCATCTCGTCCGCGGCAGGCAAACAGAGGCCCTCCTGGAACCGAGCTGAGATGCGGACTCCTTTATCTTCGAATGCCTTCGACAGGAGGCCTTGCACTCGATGACAGAGCTGGCTGAGATCGAGCTGTTCGGCCTGGTCGATCCGCTCCCTGCCCAGAAACACGGCGAGCAACTCGTAGAGCGAGTCCACCTGCTGCTCCAGCCTGGCGTTGCTGCTCAGGATCGTCTCCACGTGCTCCCGCTGCGCCGGGTTCAGGGGCCCGGACACATCGTCCGCCAGGATCTCGGCGTAGGCCTTGTTCGCAGCCAGGGGCTTGCGCACCTCGTGCACGACGTGCTCCACGAGGTCGCTCCACCCCAGACCATGCTCGAGGGACCGGCCGTCCACGTCAAACCTGCAGCTGCCAGCCGCCGGCCACGGCATCCTGGATTGCATCCAGGAGGGCCCCGGACTCGTAGGGCTTCTCGAAGTAGGCCGTTGCCCCCAGATCGCGGGCCATCTGCCGGAACTCGGGACGCTTGCTGGCAGTCAAGATGATGAAGGGGATCTTGGGCAGATCCGTGTTCTCCCGAAGACGCTCCACCACGCTGAAGCCGTCTCCGGCCGGCATGCTGATATCCAGGACCATGATGTCGGGTCGCTCTTGAACGGCCTTGCTCAAGCCCATGTACCCGTCCTCGGCGCTGGAGACTTGGTACCCCGCTGCTCGCAGCCGGATTCCCAGGGCCTTGTTGATGTTCTTGTCATCTTCGACGATCAGGACTTTCTTCATGCTGCTGCTCGGGTTGGGGTCTCGGATCTTTGCACTTCGTCCATGGGAAGGGTGAATGTGAACGTGCTCCCTTGGCCGACCTCCGTCTCCACGTCGATTCGGCCACCGTGCAAGTCCACCAGCTCTCGACAGAGGTTGAGCCCAATCCCCAGCCCTCCCTGTGCCGCAGCATCTCCGCTCGAGGCCTGAAAGAGCCGATCGAAGATCTGTTCCTTGTCGACTTCGGCGATGCCTCGCCCGTTGTCTTCAACGCTGACCTCGAGGAATCCGGGCACCTTGTCGCTCGGCCGCACGCGGATCTTCACGTGCCCCTCTGGCCCGGTGAACTTGAGTGCGTTGCCGATGAGGTTGACCGCCACCTGCAGGATCCGGCTCTCGTCGAAGAAGGCCTCGCAGTCCGCCTCACAGTCCAGCTGAACCTCGATCCCGCTTTCGTGGGAGGCGGACTCGCACTCTTTGATCGCTGACTTCAGGGTGTCGAGCACCGGCTGCCGGCGACGCTTCAAGGTGAGCTTGCCCGTATCGAGGCGAGTCGCATCCAGGAGGTCGTTGATGCAGACGGTCATGTGATCACACGCCTTCTTGGCCGTCTGCAGGGACTCTTCCTGGTCTTGCGTCAGCGGCCCCTGCAGGCGATCCAGGACGATCGACAGGAACTCGCGGATCGCGGTCAGGGGTGTCTTGAGTTCGTGCGACAGGGAGTGGTAGAAGTTCTGGATCTCCTCGTTGCGCGTCTTGAGCTTCCTGAGCGTGCTGCGGAGATCGTCGTTGTGCTGAGCCAACGACTGGCGCAAGCGGAACTTCTCCACCGCGTTCAAGATGGCTCTTCGGAGGCATTGGATCCCCAGGAGCGTCTTGGGAATGTAGTCCGAGAACCCGAGGTGCATGGCCTCGACCGCGACTTCTTCGTCTCCCTGGTCGGTAACCAGGATGGCCGGGACGTCGACACCACGTACCTGCATCTCGCTGAAGACGTCGAGGCCGGTGTGCACTCCCATTCTGTAGTCCAGAATGGCGAGGTCCACGGAGTCGGACTCGAGGATGTCCCAGACTTCCGCAAGGGTGTGGGCGCAGCGAACCTGCACCCGGAGACCTTCCATGCGCGTCAGGTAGTGGCGCAAGATCGTGAGGTCGTCCTCGTTGTCGTCGACCGCGAGCACGACGAGCTGCTCGCCTGTCGTGGCGTCCCCTGTGTAGTCTTTCCCCATGGTGCCTTTCTGTTCTTCACCGGGGGGGGGCGGCCAGCAACGTTGCTTTGCAGCCTCTCTCGTCGTTCCCCGCAGAAGCCAATCTTGAGCGAGAAGCGAGAAGTCGAAACAAGCGCCTACGATCCCCGAACGTGCCCTTCGTCCCTGCCCCGGGGGCCACGGCCACAAGGCGCGAGGGATGGGCCTGCCAACCGCAGGATGAGGAAAGCTCTTCCGTCCGTCGGATCGGACCCGGCCTCGGACTTGCGTCTTTCCGAAGCAGGGTACTCGGCCCCCGTAGCCGCGGGACGCCCGTGGCGTCT
>JAUIEE010000308.1 GCA_030428965.1 bacterium
GGGCGAGTCGGTCCGCCAGGTAGTCCGGGAGGGCGGAGACCGCTCGAATTGCCTCGGCCGCGCGCTCGATGTCGTAGGCGAGCCGAACGAACGTGACCCGGGTCCCGTCGAACAGCGCGTAGGACAGACGATTGTCCCCGTCACGCGGTTGGCCGACAGAACCTACATTGATGATGATGCGTGCACCGCTGGGATCTTCGAGGGTATAGGGCCCCTCGGTATCCCGCGGCCTGTAGAGACGGCCGTCCTCGTAGTACACGGCGGGCACGTGGCTGTGGCCGACGAAACAGACCGGCGCGGTCATGCAGGCGAAGTTCGCCCGCATCTTGTCCGAGTCACGGATGTCGCGCGGGAGCAGGTACTCACGAACCGGATCCCGGGGAGAGCCGTGGGCGAACATGGCCGTGCCGTCGTTCTCGACGGGAGAGAGCTCGCCCAGAAAGTCCCAGTAGGCGTAGGTGCGCTCCCGGTCCGAGGCCGCATTGAGCGCCTCGCGCGTCCACTCGATGGCCGCCCTGGCCTTGGGATTGAAGTCCTCGGCCGAGTGGAGCAGGGCGTACTCGTGGTTGCCCTGCAGGCAGAGTCCCGGTTCGAGCTGCCCGAACTCCTCGGAAGGCGCCGGCTCGGCCACGCACAGGCGCATGACGAGGTCGAGGTTGTGCCGGGGCTCGGCGCCGTACCCCACGACGTCTCCCAGACACACGAAGCGCCTGGCCCCGCGTTCGCGGGCGTCGATCAGGACCGTCTCCAGGGCGGGGGCGTTGCCGTGAAGGTCCGAGATGATGGCGGTCAGGGGATAGGACAAGGCTCACCGGACGCCTCTCGCGCGTCGAACGGCGGACCATTATTGGTGCGGCGACCACGAGGGGCAAGCTCTGCGCATGCGGGACAGGCTTCCCTGAAGGATTGGGAAACCGCCCGGAGCCTTTCAGCGTCCGGAAAGCGAGGAGGGTGACGCCGCTTCGCCCTCCGGGGTGCACAGGAGCGCCAGCCGCAGTCCACCGGCGGTCAGGAGGGCTCCCACCAGAGCCCCGGGAGCTCCGGCTCGGGCCCCCAGGAGGAGGGGAGGCAAGGCGAGCAAGGCCAGGGAGAGACAGACCCAGGGCGTCGTGAGCCCGGCGCGCTGGAGTCGGTGGGCGAGGTGCAGGCGATCCCCGATCCACGGACGCCCCCCCCGGCGCCAACGGACCACGGAGAGCCGCACCAGATCGACCAGGGGAAGAACGAGCACGGGCCAGGCTGCCGGGGTCAAGAGAACCATCATCCCGATCCAATGGCTGCCCGAGTCCCCCAGGTAGGCGGTCGGCGTCGCCCGGCTCCCCTCGCGCCGGGACGCGTTCATGTTCGCGGGCAAGAACCCGAGCAGGGCGCCGCAGGCCGGACTTCCCGCCAGGGCGAGCCCCAGGAAACCGAGCAGCCCCAGGGCCCCGTCGGCGTTGTCGAAGGTGTTCAGGGCATTCATGGCCACCAGGGCACCCAGGCCCCACAGAAGCGCGGCCATGCAGCCGGCTCGGGGATCGGTCGCCTGGGTGAGGGCCGCCAGGCCCAGGGGCAGAGCGGCGATCGCCTGTCCGAAGAGCTTCTCCAGGGGGGCCAGCCCCCCCGGCTTGAGATCGTCCCAGAGCCCCACGACCCAGGCCAAGCCCAGCGCGGCCAGGGCCAGCCTCGGGCTCGGCGCCCCCCAGGGCCCGGAGCCGAGCGTCCAGCCGCCCTCGAGCCAGAGGGCCACGGCAAAGCCAGCCCACAGGGCCGTGCCACCGACCGGGGGCACGGGACGCAGCTGGTGCTTGCGCTCGAGATCACCCCGGTCCCCCCAGGCCGCCCAGCGAGCCAGAGCCGCGAGGAGGAAGCTGGCCACGGCCGTAGCCAGGGCGGACAGCAAGAAGGCGCTCACGGTTGATAGATGCCCCGGCTGCGGATGTATTCCTCGATGTCGGCGGGAATCCACGCCCCGACGTCTCCGCCCCGGGCCAGCTCGGCGCGCACCTGGGTGGAGCTCGCGTCGACGGGAGGAACCTGAAGGCAGCCACGTCGAATCCTCTCGCGCGCCCCGGCGGAGAGCCCTGGGAGCAGATCCACGTCGAGCTCCTCGCCGCGCCGGTAGATCACCAGGGGCGAGACGAGACGCAGGAACTCCTCCACCTCCCGCCAGGAGGGGAGGTCCTGCAGGTTGTCGCTCCCGAGGATCCAGAACAGCTCCGCGGCCTGCAGCTCGGCGCGTAGCTCGCGCGCCGTGTCGATCGAGTACGAGGGTCCGCTGCGATCGAGCTCGCCGCGCCAAACGGAGAAGTTCCGCTCGGACGCGCACAATAGCTCGAGCATGGCGCAACGGTCCGCGGCCGAGGCCAGGCGGCGATCGGGCTTGTGGGGCGGGCGAGCGGCGGGGATGAACAGCACGTGGTCCAGATCGCGGGCCTGGAGCGCGACCTGGGCCAGGTACAGGTGGCCCCGGTGCGGTGGATCGAAGGAGCCGCCGAAGAGACCGACCCTTCGGGCAGCAGCCAGACGCGTGCGCAGCTCTGCGGAGGGAGTCTTCACCCCTGCGGTGCGGAACCGAGCACGCGCTGGAGGGCCTCCAGGAGCCCGTCCTCGGGAACTTCGTTCTGCTCTTTGCGGGTCAGGTCCTTGAGCTGCACCGTGCCCCGCGCGGCTTCGTCGGATCCGAGGATGAGTGCCACCGGATGACCTCCGCGACCGGCCTGCTTCATCTGCGACTTCAGGCCTCGGCCTTCGGTGTCGTAGACGCAGGAGATCCCGTTCGATCGCAGCTGGTGGGCCAGGCGGAAGGCACGTTGGGAGAGCTCCTCGTCGGCGCACACGAGGAAGACCTCCGGGGGGATCTCCTGGATCCGGGGCGTGAGGCCCAGTTGCTCGAGGGCGATCAAGGTGGGCGTGAACCCGATTGCAAAGCCCACGGCGCCGAGGTCGGGACCGCCGAGGTCGCGAATGAGGTGATCGTAGCGCCCGCCGCCGCACAGGGCGCTGCGCGCCCCGAGCTCGGGATAGTGCACCTCGAAGACCGTGCGCGTGTAGTAGTCGAGTCCGCGCACGATGGTCGCGTCCACCACGACCCGGCGTCCGAGGCCGCCCAGGAGTTCGGTCACCTTTTCGAAGTGCTCCCGGTTCTCCGCGGAGAGGTGATCCAGCATGCGCGGTGCGCCACGGTTGAGCTCGACGTCCCCGGGGTGCTTGGAGTCCAGGATGCGCAGCACGTTGCGCTCGAAGCGCTCCTGGGACAGCTCCGAGTATTCGGCCAGGCGGTCTCCGACGTACTCCCGGACAGCGGCCCGGAAGCGATCGCGATCCTCCCCGTCCCCCATCGAGCCCAGCCGCACCTCGAGACCCTCGAGCCCCAGGGCCTCGAAGAACGAAGCCGCCAGGTCGATCACCTCGGCGTCCAGGCGCGGGTCGAGGCTGCCCAGGGCCTCCACGTCGAACTGGGTGAACATCCGCTCCCGCCCCTTCTGGGGTCGCTCGTAGCGAAACATGGGGCCGATGTGGAACAGCCGCTGCACCGGGGCCGTCTTGGCGTAGCCCGCCTGGAGGTAGGCCCGGGCGATGCCGGCCGTGCCCTCGGGCCTCAGGCTGTAAGAGGAGTCCCCCCGGCGCAGGGTGAACATCTCCTTCTCGACGATGTCGGTAACCTCGCCCACGGAGCGGGTAAACAGATCGGTCTCCTCGAGCAGGGCCGGACGGATCTCGCGGTACCCGCCGAGGCGGGCCAGGCGCCGAGCCGTCCCTTCCAGCTCCTCCCAGAGGGGGATCTCCTCCGGCAGGACGTCACGGATGCCCCGGGGGGCACGATAGCTCTGGCGCTCTGGGGCCATGGTGGGGCTCCCCGGCCCCGGCCCTCCCAGGGCCGTTCAGCCGGCGTTGACCCCTTAGGTACCCGGAACTAGACTCTGACGCAATCTCCTGCCGGCACCCGACTTGCCGCCAGCCGCCAAGCCCGACCCTCTCTCCTCCATGAAGATCTCAGCCCTCGCCCCCTGGCTCCTGGGAACCGCGCTCCTCTCCGCCGTGTCGTGCCAGTCGTCTCCCGGTGCGGAAACGAACCACTGGAACATCGACTCCCTGAACCGGCGCGTGGCCTACCACTTCCTCGGCTACCGCGAGGACCTCGACGGGCTGTACCGCAACCACCAGTGGAACCAGAAGCAGGACATCAACCGCTCTGCACGGCGCCACTTCCTGAACAACAACCCCGACAACCCCTTCCAGGCCGCGGACCCCTCCCTGAACTCGCCCCGTCCGCCCCACAGCCTGTTGCCGGATCCCGTGAACTACTTCCACCTGGAAAGCATCACGACCGGCCTCGGCCTCCTGGCCATCACCGGGGCATTCATTCCGATCCCGGTCGGTTCCATCCTGGGCACGATCGAGGAAGGCGGCGCGGAAGAATTCGGTCAGGGTGTCCATACGACGCTGACGGGCAGCTACGGGCAGCGCCTGGGCCAGCCTCCCAGCGTCGAGGAGTTCCGCGTCCGCAACCAGCGCCTGCGCTAGGGCGAGTCCGTTCGGAGGCCTCTAGCTCCACCCCAGGAAGGCGAGGGCTTGCCCCACGTCCCCCGGGGCCTGGAGTCGGCAGCTCCCCTCGAAGCTGCGGAACCACGCTCGCTGGCGGCGCGCGAACTGTCGGGTCCGCAGCTGAATGAGGTCCTCCACTTCTTTGCGCCCGAGCTTGCCGTCGGCGTACTCCAGGACCTCCTGGTAGCCCAGAGCCTGGATCGAGGTCGGCCCGAAGCCCCCTCCGTCGCGTATCGCGAGCGCCTCCTCCGCCCAGCCTCGATCCAGCATCCGGGCAATGCGCCGACGCATGCGCTCTTCGTGCGCGTCGGGATCAGCCACCAGGCTCACGATGCGATGGGGCCGCACCTTCGACTCCGCTTCGCCCCAGCCCCACTCTTGCTGCCACGCGGACAGAGGCCGGCCCGTCTGCTCCAGCACTTCCAGCGCGCGCACCACGCGCTTTCTGTCGTTGGGGTGGATGCGAGCGGACGAGACCGGATCACGCCGGGCGAGCTCGGCGTGCAGGCCCTCGCTCCCCAGCTCATCCGCGCGCTCCTCGATCGCCGCGCGCACGGCCAGATCGACCGGGGGCCCTCCGAACAACCCCCGGACCAGGGCCTTGAGGTAGAACGCCGTTCCCCCGACGAACAGGGCGCGCGCCCCACGCGCTTCCAGGTCGGTCAAGACCTCGCGCACATCCGCCAGGTAGCGCTGAACGTCGTAGCGCTCTTCCGGCCCCACCCGATCGATCCCATGATGCGGCACCCTCGCCTGTTCCTCGGCGCTGGCCTTGGCCGTCCCGATGTCCATGCCTCGGTAGACCTGCATCGAATCCATCGAGACGATCTCGGCACCGCTGCGTTCAGCGAGCTCCAGGGCAAGGGCACTCTTGCCGACGGCCGTGGGGCCGATCAGGAACGAAAACGCCGTACGATCCAGAGGGTCCGCGTCCATACGAGATCCAAACTAGCCTCTCCGGCGACCTCCCCGTAGATTCCCTTACGAATGAAGATTCTGCTCTGTCTCGCGTGCCTCGCGCTCTCCTCTCCCACCTGGGGCCAGCACCACGGCCCGGCGCCGAACGGGCTCGGAGCCTTTGCGCCCCAGTCGCCCGAGCCCGCCCAGCAGGAGCCTTCTCCCCTCTTGCCCGCGGAAGCCTCGCCCGAGGCACGCGCTGCCTGGGCGCAGGTCTGCGCAGCCTCCCGCGCGGAACAGGGGCAGCAAGGCCCGATCCGGGCCTTCGTGATCGAGGCGGAGGTCTTGACCCGGGACGGCGTTCAGACGAACGAGTTCGACGTCGAGTATCGCTACCTGGCCCCCAGCTTCATTCGCTTCAAGCTGCCCAGCGGTCGGGAGACCGGACGCGGTCCGGGAGAACGCTACACGGGCTACTGGTTCAAGGAGAAGGAGGAGATCGTCCGGCTCGTATCCCGCGATCACGTCGAAGACCGGCGCCTGGTGGACGAGATGCTGGCCGTGGCGAAGAACTTCCTCGCCCTGTCCGACCTGGGCAGACTCAGGCTCCAGAACCTGGAGCTGGTCGACCAGGCTCCCGCGGCCGGCGTCGGGCTTCTCGAGGTCGACGCCGCGCGCGATCACGGCCGCGCGCAGGGACTCGGCGCTCTCGTGATCGTCAATGTCGATCTGGGCGTGCTCGAGGATCACGTCGCGCAAGCTCTTGCGCGGCCACTCGCCCGAGAAGTCGATCGTGCGCTCGCCGCGCTG
>JAUIEE010000309.1 GCA_030428965.1 bacterium
GTCCGAGTGGGTCATGACCAGGGCCCCGACCATGCGCGTCGTGACACCCCAGGAGGTCTGCCACACGTACTCGCGCTCGCCCTCCTTGTTCTGGAACATGACGTCGAAGGCCTTGCCGAAGTTCTGCCCCAGGTCGTGGCTGGTGCCGGCCTGCAGGGCCTTGCCGTCCTGCATCAGAGCTTCGATGCAGCGCGTCTCGAGGGCGCCCGCGAAGCGCTCGTGGGCCGTCTTGATGCCGCGGATGACCGGCATGGCCAGCATCTCGTGGCAGAAGTCCCGGTACACGTCGAGCATGCGTGCGACCTCTTCGCGCGCCTCGGCGTGGGTGCTGTGGGCCGTGTGTCCCTCCTGCCACAGGAACTCGCCCGTGCGCAGAAAGAGGCGCGTGCGCAGCTCCCAGCGCATGACGTTGCCCCACTGGTTGATCAGCATGGGCAGGTCGCGCCAGGAGTCGATCCACTTCGAGAAGAAGTGCCCGATGATGGTCTCCGAGGTGGGGCGCACGACGTAGGGCTCCTCGAGCTCCTTGCCGCCCGCGTGGGTGACCACGGCCAGCTCCGGGGCGAAACCCTCGACGTGTTCGGCCTCCTTCTTGATGAAGCTCATCGGAATGAGCAGCGGGAAGTAGGCGTTCTTGTGGCCCGTCTCCTTGAAGCGCCGGTCCAGGTCGGCCTGCATCTTCTCCCAGATGGCGTAGCCGTGGGGGCGGATGACCATGCAGCCGCGCACGACGCCGGCCGCCTCGGCCAGATCGCCTTGGCCGACCACGTCCTGGTACCACTGGGCGAAGTTCTCCTCGCGCGTCGCTATCCTCTGTTCCGCCATCGTCCTGGTCTCGCGTACTTTCTGGGGGCTCGAAAAGGGGCCGCCAAGGGTAGGCAAGTCGGGCGGAGCTGACCATGGCGGGGCGCCGCAATCGCCGGCGGCTCGGCGAATCGGTCCGAGCGGCGTTGCGCCGACGACTTCGAACGTCGTGTGGACCCCGGCAGTTCGTCAGTAGCCGAGCTCGCCCAGCTGCTCCAGGTGACGGGTGGAGAGGCGGGAGGCGCTCGGGTCGTGAGCCGCTCGGAAGAGGCTCCCGGGCAGGGGCGAGCGGCCTTCGAACCACCTTTCGATCGCCGTCGGGGCGAGGGGCGTCCGCTCCTGCGGGTCCTGTTCCAGGTCGTAGGCGTGGCGGAGCGCCAGCTCGCTCCAGGTTCCGCGGAACGAGTCCGGGTTCGGTTCGTCGGCCAAGAGCTTGAGCGGGCCGTGGTGGACGGCGATCGCGTCCTTCGGCTGGCGGCGGTTGTTACACTCGAACAGGACCGTCGTGCGCTCCTCGTCGAGCTCGAGCAGGGAGCGCCCCTTCCAGGTCGCATCGGGAGGGAGGCCCGCCAGGAAGCTGAGCGTGGGAGGCACGTCCACCAAGGTCGCGGCGTGGGGGACCCGGCGCTTCGTGACGCCCTTGCCGAGCACGAAGAGCGGGATGCGCACGTGCTCTTCCCACAGGCCGCAGCCGTGTCCCAGGACTTCGTGCTCGTAGAAACCCTCGCCGTGATCGCTCGTGAAGAGCAAGGCGCCGTGCTCGGGAAGCTGGCGCAGGCCGTCGAGGGTGAGCCACTCGCCGACGGAACGGTCGAGGTCGACGACCGTTCCCCAGTAAGAGTGGCGGTAGAGCTCGAGAGCCCTACGGCGCTCCGCGTTCAGGGGCCCGGCGAAGGTCCACTCCCGGTCGATGTCCCCCAGGCTCTCGTAGAAGGCGGGGAAGTCCTCCACGAAGTCGAAGCGTTCGCCGTGGCTGGCGCGCGTCTCGTCGGAGACGCGGAAGGGCGTGTGGGTGTGGTAGGTCTGGACGAACAGGAAGAAGGGCCGCCCGTCGTCGGCGGCCAGGAAGTCCTCGATCGAAGCTCCGGTCGCCTCCAGCGTGCTCCACTTCTCGCGGAACCACTCGAAGCCCTGGTCCATGCCCACCGCGCTCGCGACCCAGCCCTGGTCGGTGACCGCGCCCGTGCGGTAGCCGGCCGCGCGCAGCTCTTCCGCGATGCAGACCAGCTCGGGAGCCATGCCGTGGGCCGCGTCGGTCGCCAGGTGCTGGCGCGGGAACAGCGCGCTCATCATCGAGGCCTGGGAGGGCAGGGTCCACGAGGACGGGGACCAGGCGCGCTCGAAGAGCGTGGCCTCGGAAGCCAGCCGATCGAGGTTCGGCGTGAGCTCTTCTCGACCCCCGTAGACCGCCAGGTTGTCGGCGCGGAAGGTGTCCGCGACGAAGAGCACCAGGTCGGGGCGGTCCTCGCCCCAGGGGCGCCGGTCGTAGCCTCCGACCTCGGCCGGTCCGAGGCGTGCTTGCAGGAAGGCTGTCAGGACGCCGTTGCCCTCGACGGCGAACTCGAGCTCCCGCGGCGTGCCCGTCTCCGGGAGCTCCACGGAATGGACGGCGTGGGTCGTCGCTGCGCCCAGGACCTGGGTATGGCGGAAGATCACTTCGCCCTGGGCCCGCACGACGAAGTCGACGCTGTGCTCGCTGTCGGCCGCGATGCGCGGATCTCCCTGGGCGAGCGTCGAGAAGGAAAGGCGAAGGTCGTCGTGGGGGGCGAGCGTGGTCCGGAAGCTCTCACCCGGCCAGACGGGCAAACCGTCGGCCGTGTACTCGTCCAAGGAGACGCGCCAGGTGTCGTCGACCCGCGCACCGCGCGATGCGTACGTCGCGAAGGTGGCCGAGGGAGGTGGAGCCGCGTGCGCGCCTGCCCAGAAGTAGAGCCGCGTCGCAATCACGGAGAAGGCGTGTTCGTTCCCGAGGTTCGTCTCGACCTCACCCGGCGACACGTAGCGCACCGGCGTCCCGTCCACCTCCAGCTCGAAGGGCGTTCCCGCGAAGGTGCCGACGGCCCCCTCGAGCAAGATCGGGGTCCAGAACAGCCCGGGGAGCTGGGCACGGCGCCAGTCCCCTTCGAAGAGGTCGGCCTCGATCCAGCTGGCTCCTCCGGGGGCGGGCCGTCGCCTCAGCCGCCGGCTCCCGTCGATGGCCTCGACCCAGTCGTGCGGGCCTCGCTCTTTTGGAGCCGCGTAGCGCGGAGCGAGGGCTTGCCAGCTCGGAGGGGCGCTCGCGCCGCAGGACGCGGCGAGGCCCACCAGGGCCAGGGCGAGTCCCGCTCGCCGGCGCCCAGCTCTTTCCGAGCGCGGTGGAAATGCGCCGGGATGGTCTATGATGGGCTCAGGACTTGCCACGGATTCCAAGCATGCTGAAGACGACGATCGACCCCGAAATGAAGATGGAGGAGATCCTGGAGAGGATTCCCTCGGCCCAGCGGGCTCTGTTCCGACGCTACCACGTCGGAGGGTGCTCCGCCTGTGGCTTCCAGCCGACCGACACCCTGGCCCAGGTCTGCAAGGACCACAACATCCTGGACGTCCAGGAGGTCGTGCAGCACCTCCTGCGGTCCCACGAGCTGGACCAGAACATGCAGGTCGATCCGGAAACGGTGCGCGGGTGGCTCGCGGAGGGAACGGAGTTCCGCTTCGTCGACGTGCGCATGGCGACGGACGGGGGCGAGGATCCGATCCCCGAAGCCGAGTTGCTCGACCGAAAGAACAGCCAGAAGTATATGGACCTGCCACACGAGACGAAGTTCGTCTTCGCGTGCGCCAACGGCGAGAGCTCCCTGGACGTGGCGGCCTATTTTTCCGGACATGGCTTCCGCGAGGTGTACGCCTTGCGGGGTGGAGCCAGGGCCTGGAATTCGGCCGGCTAGAGATTCAGACCTGCCCGTTGCGGTCTGGGGGGACCCTGCTAGGCTGGAACTTGCCGCGCGGAGTTCCCTGCTGACTCCGAACGGCCGAGCGTTTCTGCCGCGCTCGTACGCAACTCCGGCATTCCCGGAGCCGCTCTTTGGAGTCGACCTGCCAAGATTCCCGAGAGTGGTCGAGGGGTCCTGCCGTCCCCTCGATGTCCGCTGGCGTTCTATCGTCAGTCGCGACCCGCGCGGAGTCGTCTCCATGCCCATGGAGGCGACTCCATCTTTTTTGGGATCTACCTCAGTGCCCATCCAGCCTCGCCAGGCGGCGGATGCCGGCGGAATCAGCCCGCGAGAGGTTCTGGGAAAGGCTCTAGTAGCCCAGGTCGCGCCAACCGCTGGTCGAGCCCATGATGCGGATGCGACCCGAGCGCCTCTCGACCAGGAGCACGCGTACCTCACCGTGGAAGGCGAGCACCAGGCGCGCTTCCTCGGTGGCGTAGCCCTTGGAGCCGTAGTCGAGGAACAGGTCGTCGCCGACCTCGATCTCCACGATGCGGACGCCTTCGAACACGCCGTCACTCGAGTACCTGCGCACGAAGGGCTGGTCGGTCCGCGGGTTGCGCGTCAGGTTTCCGTCCGCGTCGAGCACCTGGTAGCCGTCCCCGTCCTCGAGGAACTCGACCCGGGCGGCGCGGCCCATGTAGGCGGAGCGGTTCTGGGTGGCGCGCAGGTCCCGGGCCAGGAGCACCGCGGCGTTCTCGAGCGTCACCTCGTCGTTCTTGAAGTACATCGGGATCGCCAGGGTCGCGATGATCGACACCAACAGGAGCGCGAGGATGAGCTCGAGGATGGTGAAGCCCGAATGTCGGTGGGGGTTGCGCATCGAGGACGCCCACCGGGAATCTCTTTCCACGGGGGCCCTGGGGGTCTTTCGGGTCCGGGCGAGGCCGGTCTTGAGGGAGCCTCGTCTCATCCGTCCTTGGCCTTCGCGGTGATCGCCTGCTCGAGGCCCTTGGCGTAGGGTGAGCCGCTCTCCTCGAGCTTCTTGGCATCCGTCAGGGCCTCGTCCAGGAATCCGAGCTCGATCAGGGTCTTGCAGCGCGTGATGAGCACTTCCTGGTTCTCCGCATCCAGGGCGCTGGCGTCGTCCAGGGCGAGCAGCGCCTCCTCGTACTGCTCCAGGGAGAAGTGCGCCTGGCCGCGCCGCAGGTAGGCGTTGAAGTTGTCGGGCACCTGCTCCTGGGACACGAGGCAGGCCTCGATCGCCTCCTCGAAGCGACCCAGCTCACCGAGCACTTCGATGACGTAGTTGTGCAGATCGGCGTCTTCCCGGTTCAGCTCCAGAGCCTTGCGGTAGGCCTCGACGGCCTCGGCTTTCTTGTTGAGCTTGTAGAGGACGTTGCCGCGGTTCTTGTGGACCTCGGGCACCCACGGATTCTTCTCCAAAGCCTGGTCGAAGTAGCCCAGGGCTTCCTGGTAGAGCCCGAGACCGTCCGCGTCGACTCCCTGCTGGTTGAGGGCCTCGGCTCCGAGCTGGGTCTTCTCGGGGGCACCGGTGCCCGGGTTCTCCTCCCCGGATCCGCATCCGGCGAGGGCCAGGCAGGTCAGCCAGAGCGGGGCTGGGCGGAACAGAGGGATAGGGCGCATCGACGGGCTCTTGGGCATGGCTTCTGGGCTCGGGTCGCAACTCGGGGGCCGCCAGCGGGCGCTCCCCCCGAAGAGGATACCGCATCCGGGTCCCCGGGCAGGAATCGCCCGCGAGGAGACCCGGGGGCTCCGGGGTGGCACAATGAATCCCGGGAAGGGCCTCGGGCCCCTGCGTCGGCCCGACCGATAGACCCAGGCGGCCCCGGAGGGGCGAGCGGTGACACAGACCCTAGGCAACCTGCAGCAGGCGATCCTCCTGGCCGGAACCGGGCGCAGCGGGACCACCTGGCTCGGCAAGCTGCTCGATTCGAGCCCCGACCTCCTCTACAAGCACGAGCCCGACCACCAGCGCAACTTCCCCTGGTTCCAGGGGCTCGACAGCCGCATCGCGCCCGAGGAAGACGACCCCGAGGTCGTGGCGCGCTACTCCCGCGCGTGGGAGGAGTCCTTCTGGCACTACTCCTCTTTCCTGCACAAGCGTCCGGACTTCCCCAAGAACTTCTTTCGGTCCGGGACCTGGGGCCTCTTGACGCGCTCGAGCCGCGTCTACCAGAAGGTCAGCCGGGGCAAGACGCCTATCCTGCGCATTCCCCGCTGGATGTTCCGCGGCGATCCGAGCTCGGTTCCCCTTGTCGTGAAGAGCGTGGTCTCCAACCTGCGCCTGGCGTGGATCCACCGCCACTTCCCGAACGTCAAGACGGTCTTGATCATGCGCCACCCCGGGGGCTACCTGCACTCGATGATCGAAGCCCACGAGAAGCATGACTGGCCCAAGTACGGGACCATGGAGCGGCTCGAGCACACCGTGCTGCCCATGCCGCGTCCCGAGCTCGAGCGCTACGAGC
>JAUIEE010000310.1 GCA_030428965.1 bacterium
GCTGGGGCGGCACCGAGGCCGCTCGCGGCGCGCTGCAGGACTGGATCGTCATCGAGGACGGCAAGATCGAGAACTACCAGGTGGTCACCCCGACCGCGTGGAACATCGGTCCCCGTGACGGCGACGGCACCCTCGGCCCGATCGAGCAGGCGCTGGTCGGCACCCCGATCGTCGACATGGAGGACCCGGTGGAGCTGGGTCACGTCGCGCGCTCCTTCGACTCCTGCCTGGTGTGCACGGTGCACGCCTATGACGGGAAGACCGGGCGCGAGCTCCCGCTGTACGCGACCCAGGCCGCTTCGGCCCCCAGTCCCTTCCCGTAGCCCTTGGTCGACGTGGCGTAGACCGGACCGAAGCCGAGGTAGTCCACCGGTTCCTCCTCGGCCCGGACGACGTCCCGTGGGCCGTGGGTCGAGAGGCCGATCAGGGGCACCTCGCCGAGCAGCCTGCGCGCCTCACGGGGCGGGCAGTCCTCGGCCCCCAGGTGGATGCCGGCCAGGCCCTCGGAAACCAAGGCCAGCGCCACGTCGAGGCGGTCGTTCTGGATCACCAGCGGAGGGCGGGCGTGGGAGCGCGCCAGCTCGAGGGCCAGTCGGCACCAGCGCTCGTTCTCCGCGGCCGAAGACCGGGCGTCGGGGCTCTCCTTGACGCGCACCTGAAGAATGTCGGCAGCGGGCAGGACGCGCTCGAGGACCTCCTCCGGCCGCGGGCAGAGGTGCGGCGAGAAGATCAGCATCAGGCGCGCCTCCCGCAGGCGGGCGCGCAGTTCCTCGCGGTCCCAGGCTGGCAAGGGATCGCTCAGCAGCAGGCGCCCGAACCGGCCTCGGCGTCGCAGTCGGCCACTCCGGGAGCTACGTCCTCGCGCACGATGCCCCGCTTGGTCTCCGCAGGGCTCCGCTCGGGGAAGGCACGGCAGTCGAAGGGCTTGGCGTTCTCGGGGGAGATCTCCACCAGGGGCGCCACCGGCGTGATGCTCGCGCCGTACGGCGCGCGGGTCATGATTCCGAAGGTCTTGCGGCAGACGGCCGTGCGTTGGCCTCGCTTGAAGACGTGTCCGTCGTCGTCGCGCACCTCCTTCCAGGGGCCGTTGTAGATGACCGCTTCGTTGTGCTCCCAGCAGGGTCCCTCCTTGCCGCGGTAGGCGACGACGGTCATCGAGCGGAACTCGATTCCCTCGACCACGGCCCAAGGCTCCTTCTGGTAGGCGGCGACGTGAACGCCGTAGAGGCCAGCGTCCGCAAAGGCCTCTAGGAAGCGGTCTTCGCGCATGGCGCCCGAGATGCAGCCGGACCAGAGCTCGGGGTCCTTCTGGAGGTGTACGGGCACGTCCTCGTCGCTGACGATGTCCGAGATGGCACAGCGCCCGCCGGGCTTGAGGATGCGGTGGATCTCGCCGAACAGCCGTTCCTTGTCCCGGTTGTCGACCAGGTTGAGCACGCAGTTGCTCAGGACGAGGTCGGCCGTGCCGTCGGGGATCATGGGGCTTTCCTGGCGCAGCCTCGCCTTCTCGGCTTCGAGGGCCTGGAGGGATGCGACGTCCTGCACGGGGTTCCTGGCCAGCCATTCCTGGAGCTGGTCCAGGTCGAGGGCCAGGTCCTGGATCATGCCGTGACGGAAGTCCACGTTGTCCCACCCGATGCGGCGACCGACCTCCTCCTTCCAGCGACGCGAGAGTGCCAGCATCTCCGGCGTGGCGTCGACCCCGATGACGCGCCCCTTCTCGCCGACCAGCTGGCTGGCCATGAAGCAAATCTTGCCCGCGCCGGCCCCGAGGTCGACGACCGTCTCCCCGGGCTCGACGAAGCGGCTGGGGTCTCCGCAGCCGTAGTCCCTTTCGACGATCTCGTCGGGCAGGACCTTCAAGAGCGAGGCGTCGTAGTCGACCGGGCAGCACAGTTCGGGGACCTGGGTCCGGGCGCCCTGGGCGTAGCGATCCTGAACGGCGTCGAGGACGTCGAGGGTGAGGTCGTCGGGAGTCATGGCTGGAAGAGAGTGGGGGCCTGGGTTCAGAGGACTTCTCTAGCCGAGCTTACTCCAGCTTTCGATGGGGCACACAGCCCCCAACGAAACCAGGGCCCGGGAAGAACCGGGCCCTGGCTGATCGGATTCAGAGCAGAATCCAATCCAAAGGAAGCTCCCGTCGTGCCAACGGGAACCGATGGAGATTAGCGATCCATCGGGTTGCCTGGAACGTGCCTTCCTAGGCTGATTTGTCCTTGCGGGGGCGACCGCCCTTGGGCTTGCGCTCCTTGAGGGAGGCGTGGAACGACTCCCAGTCCTCGTCCGAGAAGAGGCGCACCTGGTCTCCACACTCCGCGCAGTAGGAGTACGTCGTGGACTGCAGGTAATAGACGTAGTCTTCGCAGGTGGGGCAGAACTTGCGGTCGTTGTAGTAGTCGGCGGGCTTCATGCTCTCCTCGGGCTCAGGTCTCGCCAGACAAGAAGCAACGGGGCGGCCAAGCGGTCGCTCAGAGGGATGCAAATTCGTAAGTCGCTTTCATGTAAGCCTTTATGGGTGTGTATGTGCCGGGGCGAGAGACGGATGGCCCCCCGTGGGATGTTGCATTTATTGGACGACTCCGGGGGTGCTTCCAAGCCGATCGCGCCGAGCTGGGCCGGACGGAGCCTCTAAATGACTTGCTCGTAGGGGTTTAGGAGCTCCAAGCCGGCCTGTCGATCTTTCTGGACACGGGCGAGTTCTGTTCATTCAGAAGAACAGGTCCCGTCCCCGTCGCGCTCCAGGTCCTGGCGGAGAACGATCCGGAAGCTCCCCTCGTCCTCGCGGGCCAGGGCACGTTCGACGGCTTCCCGGACGCCCCGATCCTGACCGTGGGCGTGAAGCAGGGACCAGGCGCAGGCTTCGCGGACGACGGCCGCGGGATCGTCCTCGAGGGCCCGCAGGAGCCCGTCCCGGCCCGCCTCGGTCGGGACCTGGGCCAGGCCCAGGGCCGCGTTGCGGACCAGGCCCTCCCTGCGGGGGCGCTGCAGGGGGGAGCCCCGGAAACGTGCGGAGAAGCTGGCCTCGTCGAGCGTCAGCCAGTCGAGCAGGCTGCCCTCTTCCACGGCCGGATGGGTGCCCCAGGCCGAGCTCGCGTCCGGTGCGTCCTGGCCCCAGGGACAGACCTCCGAGCAGACGTCGCAGCCGAAGACCCAGCCCTCCATCGCGGGACGCAGCTCCCCGGGGATGACCGAGCGGTTCTCGATCGTGTGGTAGCTGAGGCAACGGCGGGCATCGACCACCCCCTCGGCCACGATCGCGCCCGTCGGGCAAGCGTCGATGCAGGCCCGGCAGGTGCCGCAGGAGCCCACGGGCACCGTCTGGGGCACGTCGAGCTCGCGATCGATCAGGACCTCGGCGAGGAAGAACCAGGGGCCGAAGCGGCGGTGGAGGAGGTTGGCGGCCTTGGATTCGAAGCCCAGACCGGCTTCGGCCGCGTGGGATCGTTCGAGGAGAGGGCCTGCATCGACGATGCCCCTGGAGCGCTCGATCCAGCCGTCCGCGCTCAGCTGGCGCTGCAGTTTCCCGAGCAGCTTCCCGATTCGATTGTGGTAATCACGGCCCGCCGCGTATCGAGCGACCTTCCCCCCTCCGCTCAGCTCGACCGAGGGACGGGCGTGACCCATGCCGAGCACCAGGATGCTCTTGCCTTCCGGCAGGATGCGAGCGGGGTCCAGGATCCGCTCCCGGTTGTGCTCCAGCCAGTCCATGTCGGCGTGGTGCCCTGCGGCCAGCCAGCGCTCGAAGGCCTCCCCGCGGGCGGGGGGGACGAGGGGAGCCACTCCCGCCAGGTCGAAGCCCAGCTCCAGGGCCATCTCCAGGACCCGCTGGTGGGAGGAACTCATGGGTGTTTCACGGGTGTAAATCTTTTCCTGATAGGCGTTTCGGACCCTAAAGGGGGGATCTCATGAGAGCGCCCTCACGCGCTTTGTAACCCATTTCAAAGAATCCACTAAGCTCTGTTAGGACGGTCGTGCCCCGGCCTTTCTCACCCCCGATGCCTGTGATTCTCCCCATTGACGAGGCGGCCGCTTGATCGGCCAGGACCCGAGAGCGGCCGGCCGACTGGAGCCCGGCGATTCCGAAGGCCCCCTGGGGCGTCGGATCCTGCTCGACCGGGTCGGAGAGGTCACGGTCGACCTCGACCAGCCCGCGGCCTCGCGCCTGACGGGCATCATCGAAGATCCAGGACGTGACGCCGAGTCCCGTCGCGATGCCCTGGCCACGCAGCTGATGGAGATCTTCCGGCTGCACAAGAGCCGAGCCGCGTTCGGCTTGCTCTTCGAGCTGAACCGAGCCCACCTCCTGCAACAGGTCTCCGCCCGCCTGCGCCGCTACGGCAGCAAGGCCGACCCGAACGACGTCCTGCAGGAAGTCTTCGTCAACATTTACCGCTATCCCCATCGCTTCAACTGCGAGCGCGAGGACGCCTTCCGGGTCTGGTCGGCGACGATCGTGCGCAACACGGTCCTCAAGCACCTGCGCTCCCTCTCCCGCAGCGGGCGGGCCGAGGTACCTTTCGAGGATCTGCCCGAACAGCCGGAGCCGAGCTGCAAGGGGCCGCTGGGGGGCGCGATCGAGAGCGAGAGCACGCAGGAGTGCAACCGGGTCTTCGTGACCTACCTGCACCTCTACCTGCGCTTTTACACGATGCTCTCGGAACGTGAACAACGCGCGATTCACCTGGTGGAAGTCGAAACACGGAGTTACCGGGAGGCTGCCCAGGAGCTAGGGATCAAGCTCGAGAACCTCAAGATGGTGATTTTCCGAGCGCGCAGAAAGATTCATCGTTCCATGCGCAGAGTATTCGAAGGTTTGCCGCCCGACGTTCGGCCGGCAAGAGATCCACGTTCCACGAATGGAAGGGGAACCAAGTCGCAGTCGGGGGGGATCAACGCCGAGGACGTTTCGCTATGAGTTCCGCGAGTTCGCATTGGTGGGTGGACGAGGACATCTGCACCCAGTTCCAGATCGACCTCTCTTGTCTGGTCGACGGTGAGCTTGCTGGCCCCTCGGCCGGTCGTGCGATCACCCACCTGGAAGATTGCTCCGTGTGCAACGCCTTCTTCGAGGACATCCGGCGCCAGCTCAAGGCTCACCGTGAGCTCTCCGACCCCGACGGCCTGATCGAGCGCTACTCGATGCTGGTCGGCTCTTCGACTTCCGAGGACCTGGAGACGATCGAGCTGGTTCACCGGCTGTCCACGATCTTCTACCAGCTGGGCAAGGCCTACGTGCTCCTGGCCGTGGACCCCGACTTCCGCACGCGCGTCTTCGAGAAGGCCGTCTCGGTCGAACCCACGCGTACCTTCGGCCGCGGATTCGTCGACGGAGTCCTGGCGAGTGGCCGAGAGGATGCCGGCGGCTTCGATTGGCGGGGAGCCCGCCACATGCTCAACGGGCAGCTGTCGAAGATCGACAGTGCCAAGGAGAAGGGACGCCGGTTGCTCCAGGAGGCCCTGGCCGTCGACCCCGCCCACGAAGAAGCTCGCTTCTACCTGGCCTACATCGACGAGAGCGAGGGCAAGAGCATTCGCGCCGCCCAGGCCTACCGTCAGCTCTTCCAAACGGCCGTGTACACCCCCAATCGGGGCCACGCCGCCGTCCATCTCGGGAATCTCTATTCGAGTCAGAAAGAGTTCAAGAAGGCGATCGCTTGCTGCCGCTGGGTCCTGTCGGCCGGATTGGCGGACGAAGAAGACGGCTTCTTCGTCGTGCGCTTCAACCTGGCCATGTACTACGCCCACCTGCGTCAGGAAGAGCGCTCGCTCGGCTACTTCCGGGAGGCCCTCGATCGCCACCCGAATCACGTTCAAGATCTCGTTCGTCTGTTCCAGAACGCTCCCCGCCTGCACGCGGTGATCGAACAGCAGACTGGTTTTGCCGAAGCACTCGTCAGGGAGTGCCCGGAGTTCTTCCGTTCCTTCGGAGATGTCTCCGACTCGGAGAATGTGCAATGAGTACCCAACGAACCCAGGGGAAACCGTTCCAGTTGAAGAGGTGGCTCGGAAGCCTCGTCGCCCTTTTCCTTCTGTTCGCAGCTGTTCCGACAGGTGCCCAGGTCAGCGGACGTCCCGATCTGGGAGACGAAGATGGCACTACGGTGCCCTCCCTCAGCGACTTCACGACCGGCATGCATCTGGTGGGCTCGCTCCCCGACGTGCGCGCCTTGGTGCGGGACGTCTCGGGGG
>JAUIEE010000311.1 GCA_030428965.1 bacterium
GCGCAATCCCGAGGCCTTCCGAGAGGAGGAGCTGGAGAGGGATCGGCGCCGGGCCCGGGAGCTGACCTCGGTGCTCGTGGCCCGATTGGAAGCCCCTTGCGTGGTCGTGACGAGCGACGAGGAGATTTCGGCGCTCGAGCGAGCTTGCGCGCAGCGGGGGCTGAGACTCGACGTGCCGCCCACAGGGCGAGTCTCGGCCATCGTGGGGGACGTGATCCGCTTCTGCTCGGTCAACCCTCGCCCGGTTCCCTAGCCGCAGCTTGCGCTGGCGAGCCGCAGCGAGGATCCTGTGCAGCTCGACGAGAACCTCCGCACCGACTCTGCACCCCCATGACGCAATTCAACGCCAAGGCCCGCGCCAACTACAGCGTCCAGGACTACACGCCCAAGCCCAAGATCGAGGGGCTCGAAATCTGCGAGCTCCGTCGCTTCAACGACGATGGCGGCTCGATGACCGAGCTGGGGCGGCTCGAGGGGGGCAAGCTGCAAGCCATGCCCGACTTCGACGTCAAGCAGGTCAACTACAGCGTCATGGAGCCCTTGGCGATCAAGGCCTTCCACCTGCACAGCCGCCAGACCGACGTGTGGTACGTGCCGCCTTCGGACAAGCTCCTGTTGGTCGTGGCCGACGCACGGGAGGGCTCGAAGAGCGAAGGAGTCGTCCAGCGCATCGTTCTGGGGGACGGCAAGTCGTTTCTCGTGCGCATTCCACCGGGAGTTGCCCACGGTGCGAAGAACCTGCGTCCGGCCCAGCCCTCGGTGATCATCTACTCCGTCGACCTGCACTTCTCCGTGGGAGACGACTGCGACGAAGGGCGCCTGCCCTGGGATCACTTCGGAGCCGAGGTCTGGGACGTGGAGCGCGGCTGAGCCTCTTCGGCCGCGGCCCACCACTCGGCGGCCTGCTCGGGCTTGCCCCACGCTTCGTACATGCGTGCGATCGTCTTGGGGATGGCGACGTGGTGGACGGCCTCCGGCGGATAGAGGCGTGCGATGGTCTCGCCGGCTGCCAGGTAGTACGGCTCCGCCTCCTCCCAGCGGCCTTGGTCCCCGAGGTGCTCGCCCAGGATCAACTGGTGTTCCCACACCATGAAGGAGCTCGGGGGGATCACGTCCAGGCTCTCCAGCAGGAGGGACTCGGCCACGTCGTTCCAGCCGCGCTTCATGTTGATCAGGCCCAGGGTGAGCAGCAGCTGGGCGTGGCTTTCGTCTCCTTCGAGCCCCTCCTCGGCGACGTACTCGAGGGCTTCGGTGGCCACCTCCTCGGCGGCGGCGTCGTCGCCCGTCTTCTGGTGATAGCGCGAGAGGTGATGCTTGGCCCGGAGCACGGTCTGTGGGCTGATGTGGGGGTTGGACTCGGCCCGGTCGAGAGCCGTGAGGATCAGGGTCTCGGTTTCCGGCGCCGGGCCGTTGCTCAACTCGTTGGCGGCCAGGCTGAGCATGCTGGACAGGGTCTTGGGGTGATCGGGACCCATGACCCGCTCGTACTTGTCGATCAGGTCCCGGAAGACGTCGAGCCCTTCCTGGTTCTTGCCCAGGTGCTGGAACAGGACCCCGAGGTTGTTCTGGGAGGTCAGGGTGTCGGGGTGCTCCTCGCCCATGACTCGACGGCACAGCTCGTACTCCCCCTGGATCCACGCCTCGGCTTCTTCGTAGCGCAGCATGTCGAGGTAGAGATTGCCGACGTTGCCCATCGAGATCAGCGTGTAGCGGTGTTCGGGCCCCAGGACTCTCTTCCGCAGTTCGTAGTTCTCGAGCAGGATCTCCTCGGCCTCGGCATAGCGATGGAGCTGCGTGTAGAGGCGCCCGAGGTTGTTCATGTAGGTCATGGCGTCGTCCCCGTCGCGACCTCGCAGGCGCACCTCCAGTTCGGCGATCCGGGTCCGCAGCTCGAGGGCCTCCTCGAGGCGCGAGAGATCGGCCAGGGTCGTGGCCAGCTGGTTCGCCGCCATCAGGGTCTTGGGATCTTCCATGCCCAGCCGCTCGCGCAGGGTGTCGAAGGCCCAGCGCAGGTGCGCGTGGGCGATCTCGGGTTGCCCCAGCTTGCGGTAGGTGTTCCCGATCGTCCGCCTGACGGAAGCTTCGACCAGGGGCTCATCGGGGAAGCGCTGCTCCACGTTCGCCGAGGCGCTGTCCAGGACGTCCAGCATGGTCACGTCCCGTCCGAGCTCGTCGGGGGAGACGGCGGCCAACAGGTCCTGGTTCAGGTACTGCAGGATGGCTTCGTTGACCTGGACCTGGAGGCGGGCCTTGTCGCGTTCGGCACGAGCCTCCTGGAGTCCGAAGAGCGCCAGACCGATGCCGACCACCAGGCCGAGGGCGACGACGGCGGTGGAAACCACGCCGATACGGTTGCGTCGCATGAACTTCGTCAACCGGTAGGCGGCGCTGGGAGGGCCGGCCAGCACGGGCTCGCAGGCCAGGTGACGGCGGATGTCCTCCGCGAGCCCGTCGGCCGTGTCGTAGCGCCGGGTGCGCTCCTTCTCGAGCGCCTTCATCACGATCCAGTCCAGGTCGCCGACCAGCTCACGCTGGAAGGTGGAGGTGGCGCGGCTTGGAATCTGGGGGTCTGTTTCCCGGATGACTCGCAGCATGCCTTCGAAGCCCTGCTCCAGCAGCTCCTCGCTCGAGAAGGGGGGGCGCTGGGTCAGAACTTCGTACAGGAGTGCACCGAGGGAATAGACGTCCGCGCGGGTGTCGATGTCGAGGCTGCCGCCCGCTTGCTCGGGGGCCATGGCCTGGGGCGTACCGATCACCTGGTGCTCGAGGGTCGCGTAGCTTTCGGCCGTCAGGCGCCGGTCGATGGCCTTGGCGATCCCGAAGTCGATCACCTTGGGGGTGGGCTCGCCGTCCTGCTCGACCACCAGCACGTTGGAGGGCTTGAGGTCGCGGTGGATGATGCCCTTCTGGTGGGCGTGCTGAACGGCGCGGCAAACCTGCTCGAAGAGCTCGAGGCGGGCCCGCAGGGAGAGGGAGTGATTCTCGACGTACTCGGTGATGGGCGTGCCGGACACGTACTCCATCACGAAGTAGGGGCGGCCCCGGGGGGTCGTGCCCGCGTCGAAGACGCGCGCGATGCCGGGGTGATCCATCAGGGCCAGGGCCTGGCGCTCGGCCTGGAAGCGCGCCACCACCTGCCGTGTGTCCATGCCCGACTTGATGACCTTCAAGGCGACGAGGCGTTCGACCGGCTCTTCCTGATGGGCCAGGTAGACCGAACCGAAGCCGCCTTCGCCCAGGAGCCGTCCCAGTCGATACCGACCGATCCGGGCGCCCTCGCGCTCCTCGTCCTCGGGCCCCGTCCGGGCCGCCGCCCCACCCAGAAAATCGCCGGCAGCCTCCAGGGAGGACAGCAGCGACTCCACGCGCTGGAGGAGGGCCAGGTCCTCTCCGCAGCGGCGGGCGATCAGCTCGCTGCGCTCTCCTGGAGCGAGGTCCAGGGCCTCCTTGAAGATCTCCTCGGCCAGGCGTTCTCGTGCGTCCATGCTTCCCTCCGCGGGTCCATTCTAACCCACGCTGAGAAGTGGGTGTCAGCCAGGACGCTTGGCGTCCTCGACGATCGAGATCATGCGCTCCAGGGACACCCGGGCCTCATCGACCAGGCGCCGCCGTCCGTCGGCATCCAGCCGATCTCGTCGCATGGTGACCTCGTCGATCACATCCCCCGAGAGCACTCGGTTGATCGACGGGGCTTCCCCGCGACGCAGGAGGTCGAGCATGCCCGCCAGGTGGGGCGGGTCGTTGCGACTCATGGTGGCGCAGCCGCAGCCGGCCTGGGAGGAACCTGGGACGTCGGCGAGGTGTCGAACCTCGACTCCCCGCCGGGCCCCTTCCTGAATGGCGTTGCGCACGAAGTGACCTTCGGTTCCGATCACGAGCTTGGAGCCGGGCTCGGCCTCGACGACCTGGCTCCACAGGAAGTTCGTGCTGCCTTCCCCATCGGCCTCGACGACCGCCTCGAGGGGAGACTCCGGGTGGATCAGCACGGTCCAACCCTCGTTCTTCCAGTAGCGCACCATGTCGGCCGTGAAGATCGTGTGGACGCCGCAATTGGAACCCCAGAGGATCATCTCGGCTGAGTCGATCCTGTCCCAGCCACCCGTCGCGCGGCTACTCAGGTCGATCGGGCCGCGCAGGGGATCGGGCAGCCAGACCAGCCGGTCGGGGTCCATGCCCAGCTTGTGTGCCGTGTTGGCTCCGAGATGCTGGTCCGGAACGAAGAAGACGCGCTTGCCTTGGCGGCGCGCCCATTCGAGCACGAGGTGGGCGTTCGAGCTCGTGCAGACCGCACCCCCGGTCCGGCCCGCCAGGGCCTTCAGGCGTCCTGAGGTGTTCATGTAGGCCACGGTGACGATGTCGTCGCCGTAGCGTTCCACGAGCTGGTCGGCCACCGGCAGGACCATGTGGTCCTTGGCCAACAGCTCCATGGTGCAGCCCGCCTTGGGGTTGGTGATCCAGACCTCCTGGTCGTCCGCGGCGAGGATGGCGATGGCCTCGGCCATGAAGTGCACCGCGGACTCGACGATGACCTTCTTCTCCGGGTTCTCCCGGGCCTGGAGCGCCAGCTTGTAGCTGTCGGCCACGGCTCCACCGTAGCGCTCCACGAGCTTGACGATCTCGCCCCCCATGTAGAAGTGGGCCAAGAGCAGCAAGCTGTCGCCGAAGTGCTCCCTGGCCGGCAGGACGTAGGAGTCGAGCCAGCGGAAGACCGTGTCGGGCTTGCGGTCCCGGAGGGACAGGTATTCCTCGGCGTAGGGTTTGAACTCCGGCTGGTACCAATCCAGGGGAAGGTCGGTCTGGCAGATCGGAATGTCCGGCGCCAGGGTGAACGTGTTCCCCGAAGCCAGTCCTGTGTTCGAAGAGGAGCTCAACGTTCGTCTCCCTGGGGTCACTCGGCGCCGAGGAAGGGATAGCGCCAGTCGGTGGGGGGGACGAAGGTCTCCTTGATCGTGCGGGGGGAGACCCAGCGCTGGAGGTTGAGGATCGAGCCGGCCTTGTCGTTGGTTCCCGAGGCCCGGGAGCCTCCGAAGGGCTGCTGGCCGACCACGGCCCCGGTGGGCTTGTCGTTGACGTAGAAGTTGCCGGCGGCGAAGCGCAAGGCCCCCGTGGCGTGTTCGATCGCCCGGCGGTCCTGGGAGAAGATCGCTCCGGTGAGCGCGTACTCCGAGCCGTTGGCGCACTGCTCCAGGGCCGTGTCGTAGTCGTTGTCGGCGTAGACGTGGACGGTCAGGACGGGGCCGAAGAGCTCCGTGCACATGGTCGCGTAGCTCGGATCGTGGGCCTGGATCACGGTCGGCTGCACGAAGTAGCCCGTGCTGTCGTCGCACTCGCCCCCGAGCAGGACCTCCGCCTTGCCGCCGGAGGCCCGCGCTCCTTCGATAGCTTCCTTCTGCTTCTTGAAGGAGCCTGCGTCGATCACCGCGCCCATGAAGTTGCGGAAGTCGCGTACGTCGCCCATGCGCACCTCGGCGAGCTCGGCGGCCAGCCGGTCACGCACGTCGGGCCACAGACTCTGGGGGATGTAGGCGCGGCTGGCCGCGGAGCACTTCTGTCCCTGGTACTCGAACGCGCCGCGCAGGAGCGCAGTGGCCAGGGCCTGGCGGTCGGCGGAAGGATGGGCGAAGACGAAGTCCTTGCCGCCCGTCTCTCCGACCAGGCGCGGATATTGGCCGTAGCTGTGGATGTTCTCGCCGATGCTGCGCCAGATGCTCTGGAAAACGCCGGTGGAGCCGGTGAAGTGGATGCCGCCCAGGCGTGAGTCCGCGATGACCGGATCGCCGACCTCGGGACCGGAGCCGGGCAGGAAGTTGATCACCCCGTCCGGGAGTCCCGCCTCCTGCATGAGCTGCATCAGGTAGTAGTTGGACAGCACCGAGGTCGAGGCCGGCTTCCAGAGGCTGGTGTTGCCCATCAGGGCCGGGGCGCTCGGAAGGTTGCCGGCGATGGAGGTGAAGTTGAAGGGCGTGATGGCGAACACGAAACCGTCCAGGGGCCGGTGTTCGAGTCGGTTCCACATCCCTTCGGCCGACTCCGGCTGCTCCTCGTACAGGCGCTCGGCGAAGTGGGCGTTGAAGCGCCAGAAGTCGATCAGCTCGCAGGCGGCGTCGATCTCGGCCTGATGCACGGTCTTGGACTGACCGAGCATCGTGGCCGCGTTGATCCTGTCGCGCCAGGTCGTGGCCAGG
>JAUIEE010000312.1 GCA_030428965.1 bacterium
AGAATTACATCCGGAGCGCGGCGGCGAGCTGTCCAGATCCGGCAGGAAAGCAGCCGGTCACGGAGCCTCGCTCGGGCCGCGGAAGCTGCGATCCTCGGGGGGGACGAGCCGCGTGGGCGACATCCGGAGTCCGTGCGCGAGGACTCCCCGCGAGGGCGGGGTTGCAAGCCCAGGCCCGATTTGCCGTGATGTTCGTCCCCTTCCCCGGGCCCACCCTCCATGTCGTTCACCCGCCTGCTGCGACCCCTGTGGCTTTCCCTGGCCGCCTTGACCCTGGTGGGATGTTCGGTGCGCAGGATCGTGACCGATGGGTTGGCGGGGGCGCTCGCTTCCAGCGGAGAGGCCTTCGCCCAGGAGGACGATCCCGAGATCGCGCGGGCGGCCCTGCCTTTTGCCCTGAAGACCATGGAGGCGGTGCTGTTGGAGGATCCCGAGCAGGCCCAGCTCCTCGTCACCACCTGCGCCGGGTACACCCAGTACGCCTACGCGTTCGTGGAGGGAGACGCCGCACGGATCGAGGGGGAGGACTACGAGGAGTCCACCCGTCTGCGGGAGCGCGCTCTTCGCCTCTACCTGCGCGCCCGGGACTACGGTCTGCGGGCCCTCGAGCTTCGTCACAGCGGACTGGGGGACGAGCTGCGCAAGGACCCGTCCCAGGCCGTGGAGCGACTCGAGGCGAAGGACGTCGAAGCGGCCTACTGGACCGCCAGCTCCTGGGGCCTGGCCATCTCCTCGGCTCTGGACCGCCCCGAGATCGCGGCCGACCTGGACGCCGTGCGGCTCCTGTTGGCGCGCTGCCTGGAGCTCGACGAGGCCTTCGGTGGCGGATCGATTCACGAGGCCCTGATCACGATCGAGGCCTTGCCCGAGGCGATGGGCGGGTCACCGGAACGAGCCCGGGTGCACTACCTGCGAGCCCTGGAGCTCTCGGAGGGAGAGCGGGCCGGACCCCATCTTTCCTTCGCTCAGGGGTTGTCCGTGCCGGCCCAGGACCGAGCCGAGTTCGAGCAGCTGCTCGGAAAGGCCCTGGCGGTGGACGTGGAAGCCGCCCCCGCTTCGCGCCTGGCCAACCGGATCTCCCAGGAACGTGCCGCGCGCCTCCTGGAGAGGGCGGACGATCTCTTCTTCGAACCTCTCGACTGACCCATGCGACTCCTTCGGAATCTCAGCGCGCTCTTCCTCCTGTTCGCCTTCCTCACGGTGGCGCCTCAGGCCCAGACCTCGGTCAAGTTCGCCACGGTGCTGCCCGAGGGATCCATCTGGGACAAGGCGATTCGCCGGATGGGGGATACCTGGCAGAAGGACACCGGCGGAAAGGTGAGCCTGCGCATGTACCCGGGAGGGGTCGCCGGAGACGAGCCCGACATCCTGCGCAAGATACGCATCGGCCAGCTGCACGCGGCTCTGATCTCGACCGCGGGTCTGGGGGACGTGGACCCGGCCTTCCGCGTGCTCGAGCTGCCGATGTTCTACGAGAGCGACGAGGAGATCCTCTACGTCCTGGACAAGATGCGCGGCACCTTTGCCAAGCGGCTGGAAGAGAAGGGGTTGATCCTCCTGAACTGGGGGACCGCCGGATGGCTGCGCATGTTCTCGACGCGCCCGATCAGCTCCTACGCGGAATTCACCTCGATGAAGCAGTTCGTGTGGGGGACGACCAGCAGCATGGCGGATTGGTACCAGGAGCGCGGCCTGCGGCCGGTGCCCCTGGCGGCAACGGACATCATGACGGGGCTTCAAACCGGGCTGATCGAATCCATGCCGGTCACGCCCCTGGCGGCTCTTTCGCTGCAGTGGTTCCGCACGGCCAACCACATGTTCGACCACCGTTTCGCGCCCCTGGTCGGGGGCGCGATCATGAGCAAGCGCACCTGGGCCAAGCTGTCCCCCGAGGAGCGCGAACAGGTGCTGGCCGCGGCCGTGGTCTCGGAGCAGTTCATGTTCGCCGAGGTCCCGGTCAAGGAGCGCCAGGCGATCAAGGAAATGCAGCGCCGGGGGCTGGAGCTCGCCAGCACCGAGGACCCCATGGAGCTGGGCAAGTGGAACGAGCTGGCCGACTTCTTCGAGGACAAGTTCGTCGAGAGCTCGATCCCCCGGGACCTCTATGACGAGGTCGTCTCCCACCTGGAGACCTTCCGGAGCCGCTAGGGCTTTGGCCGGAGGAAGCTGAGACCTTGGGGAAGCTCCTGCGCCGTCTGGAGAACGTCCTTGCCGCGGCTCTCCTGGCGGCGCTTGCGATCCTTCCCCTGCTGGCCCTCGCCTCGCGCGCCTTCCTGGACCGGGCCTGGGCTTCGGCCATTCCGATCGTCCAGCACCTGAACCTCCTGCTGGCCTTCTTCGGCGCCGTCCTGGCCGCCAGGGAAGGCAAGCTCCTGCGCCTTTCGACCGGGGAGCTGTTCGACAACCGCTCGGCCGCCCGCTGGGTCGGAGCTCTGGCGGCCATCTTCACCAGCTTCGTCTGCGGACTTCTGGCGCGTTCGTCCTGGGACTTCGCGCAGCTCGAGCGCGAGTTCGAGTCCAAGTTCTTCGGAGAGATTCCGCTCTGGCCCCTGCTGGCCTTCATGGCGCTCTCCTTCGTGGGCGTCGCGCTGCGCGTGACCCTGAGGTCGATCGCTCCCGTCGGGGGGCGCCTTCTGAACGCGGTTCCCTTCGTCGTGGCCACGATGTTCTTCACCCCCGAGCGCTGGGAGGGCTTCCCGGCCTGGCCCTTCGTGCTCGTGGCCGTCGCGATGACCCTGCTCGGCGCGCCGCTGTTCGCCCCCCTGGGAGGCCTGGCGGTGATGCTCTTTCTGGGCGAGGGGATCCCGGCCGAGGCGGTGCCGGCGGAGATGTATCGCCTGGCGAGCTCGCCCTTCCTGCCGGCGATTCCCCTGTTCACCCTGGTGGGTCTGCTCCTGACCCGTGGGGAGTCCGCGCGACGGATCGTAGAGCTGTTCCGGGCGCTCCTGGGCTGGCTGCCTGGGGGAACGGCCGTTCTGTGCGTGCTGTCTTGCGCCTTCCTCTCCGTCTTCACCGGGGGGTCCGGCGTCACCATCCTGGCCCTGGGAGGACTGCTCTTTCAGGCCCTCAATGCCGACGGCTACAAGGAGCGCTTCTCCATCGGGCTGCTCACGGCCTCCGGTTCCCTGGGGCTGCTCCTGCCCCCGGCCCTGCCCTTGATCCTGTTCGGAATCGCGGCCCAGATCTCGATCGAGGACCTGTTCCTGGGCGGCGTCTTGCCCGGGATCCTGCTGCTCGTGTTGATGAGTCTGGCCGGTATGGCCGCGGGCTCGTTCTCCAAGGTGCCGCGCAGCCCCTTCGATCGCCGAGCTGCCCTGGGCGCGCTGTGGGAAGCGAAGTTCGAGCTCCTGATTCCCGTCGTCGTGCTCCTGGCCCTCTTCAGCGGGTGGGCCACGCTGCTCGAGGCCTCGGCCCTGGCGGTGGGCTACGTCACCTTGGTCGAGGTCGTCATCCACCGGGAGATTCCGATCGGCAGGGAGCTGGGCCGGGTGTTGGCCGAATGTGCCACGCTGGTGGGGGGCGTGCTCATCATTCTGTGCGCGGCCACGGGGCTCAGCAGCTACCTCGTCGACGCCCAGCTGCCGATGCAGCTGTTGGCCTGGATGCAGGAGAACGTGGAGTCGCGCCTCCTGTTCCTCCTGGGCCTGAACCTGTTCCTGCTCGTGGTCGGCTGTTTCCTGGACATCTTCTCCGCCACCTTCGTCGTCGTGCCGCTGCTCTTGCCCCTCGGGGCGGCCTACGGCATCGATCCTGTTCACCTCGGCATCATCTTCGTGGCCAACCTCGAGCTCGGCTACCTGACGCCGCCGGTGGGCTTGAACCTGTTCCTGGCGGCGTACCGCTTCGATCGTCCCCTGCTCGAGATCTATCGCTCCGCCGTCCCGATGCTGTTCGTGCTCGGCCTGGGGGTGCTCCTGATTACCTACTTCCCCTTCCTCACGACCTTCCTGCTGAGTCGTTGAATAAAAATCTCCGGAAGCCGCCCGCTCGCGGACGACTCCCGGAGAAAGGGAGGGAGAGGTCGGGAACGCCTACGGGACGAGCACTGAGCTGATGACGTGGGCCACTCCGTTGCCGGCGAGGATGTCCGTGCCCACGATGGTCGAGTCGTTCACGAAGAGGTCGATGCCGTCGGTCGAGAACTCGACGAAGGACCCTTGCAGGGTCCGGAAGCGGTCAAAGGTCGCCACCTCCTTCTCGGTGTGCACGCCGCGGAAGACGTGGTAGAGCAGGACGTTCGCGAGCGCCGGCGGGTCGTTCAGCAGATCCTGGAGCACGGTGCCCGGCAAGGCGTCGAAGGCCGCGTTCGTCGGAGCGAAGACGGTGAAGTTGCCGCCGGAGCTCAGGGTCTCTGCCAGGCCGGCCACGCGCACGGCGGTGGCCAGGGTGCTGAACTCGGGGTTCGAATCGAGCAGCTGGACGAGGTTGGGCTGCGCGCAATCCCCCTGGTCCAGGGCGGGGATGCAGGGCAGGAGGACCCTGTCGATGACGTGGATCACGCCGTTCGACGTCTCGTAGTCCACGGCGATGACGTTCGACTGGTTGACGCGCACGCAGCCGTCATCGACGGTGAAGCGCACCTTGCGTCCCGTTAGAGTCGGGGAGACGGGGTGGCCTACCACGTCCGCGGCGGTGAAGGTGTCGCCGATGCCGTGGTAGAGCAGGGTCTCCAGCAGCACGTCGGGACGGTCGAGCAGAACCTGCAGCTTCTGGGGCGGCAGGCTCAGGAAGGCGCGGTTGGTCGGTGCGAACAGGGTGAAGGGGCCGGCGGTCTGGAGGGTGTCGGCCAGACCGGCCTGGACGACGGCGTCCACGAGCAGGCTGAAGTTGGGGGCGCCCGAGAGCACCTCGACGAGGTTGCGGTTCGTGTTGCCGCCGAGGTTGCGAGGCGGATTGGCCGCGTCCGCGCTGGCCGCAGCCAGGAAGAGGACGGGAAGGGCGAGGAGACTTCGCATGGGGGCTCCGTACGGTTGGGAGGTTGGGGGAACGCGTACGTGCTTCCCTTCGCCGAGCACACGGAGCCGGATGCAAAGGGCCGCGACTTTTTGGAGTCGCGGCCCTGGAGCTTCCTCAGTTCAGGTTCGCTGCGCGGGAGCGCTCGGTCGAGCGTGCGCTAGCGCTCTCTCGAGGTCAGGGAGCCGTGATGGTCAGCACCTGACCGACCGCCACATCGGTCATCTCGACCAGCGCACCTCCGGGGAAGGTGACCCGGACGAGTTCGACGCTCGACTGCGAGCCGACGCCGAAGAAAGCCTCGGCCGGCTCCTGACCCATGATGCTGGTGCCGGCGCTGATCTGGCGGGTCTGGGTGAGGCCGTCGCTGATCAGGGTGACCACGCTTCCAATCGCGCGCTGGTTCGTGCCCGTCATGCGGGGACGCACCACCAGGTAGTTGCCCAGTTCGCCGCCCTTGGGGTTGGGCTGGGCATCCAGCAGTCGCAGCTTGCCACCCCGGGTCAGCTGGAGGAGATCCTGGTCTCCATCCCGGTCCGCGTCGAAAGCGACCAGGCAGCTGCCCCAGTGGAAGTCGCGCACTCCCGATTCCGCGGCCATCTCGGTGAACTGCAGGTCGTCCCGGGAGTCGCGCTTCCACAGGCGCGTCGAGTCCCGCCGCTTGGACCAGCCGTTCGTGGCCACGATCTCGATCAGTCCGTCCCGGTCCGCGTCGATCGAGGTGGTTCCCCAACCCCAGCCGCCGTCGACGACGCCGGCCGAGAGGGACTCGTCGGCGTAGCTCACCAGGCCGAAGCTCCCGGTGTTGCGCATGAGGCAGTTGTATTCGGGGACGCCGTTCTCGACCCCGTAGATGTTCGTCGTGTAGAGATCGAGCTTGCCGTCGTTGTCGTAGTCGAGAACGGAGGTTCCCATGTCGTTCATGACGATGTCGCACCCGGCGACGTCCGCAAAGTCGTCGAAGGTGAGGTCGCGGTTGTTGATCCACAGGCGGTTCGGTGTGAAGTCGATGGCTTGGTAGATGTCGAGGTAGCCATCGCCGTTGGCGTCGACCATGACGGGCTGCCAGCCGTCGTCCCTGACGCCGACACCACTCGCGATGCTGATGTCCGTGAAGCCTCCGGTCGTCGTGTTGTGGAACAGTCGCTGTTGGCCGTGCCATGAGGCGACGAACACGTCCAGGTAGCCGTCGAGGTCGACGTCGCCGGCGCAGACTCCACCGC
>JAUIEE010000313.1 GCA_030428965.1 bacterium
CGCCGGACTCCTCGAACTGGACGCCCATGTGCACGAGCAGGGTCGCGTCGCCGCCGTCGTCGAGGATGAGGTTCGGCCCCTCGCCGCCCGGCCACTCGAGGGCCTGGAGCGTGCACCGATGCTGGGTCGCTGGCTGCGGCGCTCCCGCTCACGGGCCACCGAGGTCCTCCAGTCCTACCCGGGCCTCGAGCGCATGGCGGTCTTCGGGGTGGTCACCTTCGTCATGCTTCCGCTGGCCGCGACAGGGGCGGTGAGCGGCTCGTTCGCCGCACGCCTGGTCGGGCTGAGCCGCCTGGCCGGAGTGGGCGCCATCGCTGCCGGTTCGTTCGGAACGTCGGTCTCGTTCGCTCTCCTGGCCCACCTGCTCGGCGAGAAGGCCGAGGCCCTGGCCCACAGCCCGCTGTTGATCGGGACGTCGCTGCTCGCGGTCCTCGTGATCGGCCGCATCGCCTACGGCCGCATCACGCGCAAGCTCCGCCAGGGGTAGCGCGGCCTAGTGCAGCTCGATGGCGCGTTCGCCCCGTCGGAGGAAGCGGCCGATGCGGTGAACCGGCAGGTCCCGGCTGCGTAGCTCGCGCTCGAGCTGCTCCGCTTCGCTCTCGGCCAGCACGATCAGCAGCCCTCCCGAAGTCTCCGCGTCGAACAGCAGCTTGACGAGATCGTCGTCGAGCCCCGCACCACGACCCACGTCGTCCCCGAGACTCTTCATCCCCCGACCGGCTCCCCCCGAGTACAGTCCCTTGCGCGCCAGCTCGAGGGCGCCCGGAAAGATCGGGATCGCATCCAGCTCGAGGCTCAGGGTCCGTTCACTGGCGCGGGCGATGTTGATCGCATGGCCGATCAACCCGAAGCCCGTGATGTCCGTGCAGGCGTGCACGTCCACCTGGGCCATGGCCTCGGCCGCGGCCGCGTTGAGGGTCGCCATCTGCCGCGCGGCCGGCTCCAGTGTCTCCCAGGAGATCTTCTGGAGCTTGGCGGCGGTGGTCATGCAGCCCATGCCCAGGGACTTGGTCAGGTAGGCCACGTCCCCCTCCTCTGCGCCGGCATTCGTCGTCACCCGGTCGGGATCGACCAGCCCGGTGACCGCGTATCCGAACTGCACCTCGGACTCGACGGTGTGCCCTCCGGCGATCACTGCACCCGATTCGCGCACCTTGGAAGCTCCCCCGAGGAGAATCTCCGCGCGCCACTGGGTCGAGAAGTCCTTCGGAAAACCCGCCAGGGTGAGCACGCTGAAGGGCTTGCCCCCCATGGCGTAGACATCCGACAGGGAGTTCGCCGCGGCGATCTCGCCGTAGAGCCGGGGATCGTCCACGACCGGCGGGAAGAAGTCGACCGTCTGGACGAGCCCCACGCGCTGACCGGGAGCGAGTCCCTCCGAGGGACCCAGCAAGACGACCCCGGCATCATCCAGGGTCTGGGGTCCCACCAAGAGACGCTCGTCGTTTGCGTCCGTGACCTCGCGCAGCACCTGCGCGAGCTCGCCTTGCGGCATCTTGGCCGCTCAGCCGGCGCAGGCCGCGTAGTCCGTCAGCCGCTTGTTCCGAAACAGTGCCATGAGGGGAGAGCTTACCCGAGCCCATCCGGGAGACAACGATCCTCGAACGAACCGGGAAAGATTCGAACGGGGACGCCCGGGCGGGTGTAAGCCACCTGTTTTTGCTGCTCGGCGGGCCCCCAACGCCTCAAGCCCCGTTGCAGGGCAGGTCGAATCCATGGCCCGGGAAGGTGGGAGGCTCGGAGGCCTCCCTAGGGCACTGCCATAGACAGGAAGGGAAATTGAAGAGCTTCGATCTACAGAGTTACCGTACGCGTCTCGTCGGCACCCTCACGGCCTTGTTCGCCTTGCCCTTGCTCTTGGGCACGTACCTGGTGTGGAACCAGCGTTCCGGCGCCCTGCTCGAAGAGCAGAGACGGGACGGGGAAGCCATCGCCAAGACGATCGCCTCCGCGGTGAGCCCGGAGCACTTCGAGGCCCTGGTCGCCGGAGACGAGAGCGTCGATCGCCAGCGGCTCAATCGACCCCTCGTCGCTACGGGCAAGCAGCTCGACCTCGAAGGTCCGATCCTGGTCATGACCGTCAAGCCCAGCATGCGCTCCAAGGTCGAGGACAAACCCGACCGGGTCTTTCCGGACGCCATGACCGTGCCGCTCAGCTCCATGGAAGCGTTCCAGGGAACGACGGCCGACTACACCCCCGAGATGGCCCGGGCCCTGTTTGCCGGCGTGCCCACGAACTGGGTGGACCAAGGATCGACCCTCGTCACGGCGACACCGCTCTTCGACGCCTTCGGCAAACCGATCGGCCTCGTGCGCCTGGACCAGGAGCAGGGAAGGGGCTCCTTCCAGGCCCTGTTCGAGGCGATCATGGCAACCTTCCTGGTCCTCGGAACCCTGTTCCTCGTGTCGAAGGTCCTCGGACTCGTGTGTGGTCAGCTGCTGCGCTCCATCACCCAGATCGAGGCTGCCGCTCGCCGCATGGCCAGCGGGGACTTCGATACCCGCATCGACATCGCCGGATCGAGCAAGGAGATCGCCGCGACGGCCCGCTCCCTGGAGCGGCTCCGCAGTCAGGTCAAGGACCGCGAGCAGTCCAGCTGCGAGAACAACGAGCGCCTGCTCGAGGAAACCAGCCGAGTGGAGCGCGACAAGACGCTCACCTCCGGCATGCTGGCCAACCTGAGCGGAGATCTGCGCAAGCCCGTGCTGGACCTGGTGCGCTCGGTGCACCGCCTGGAACGGGAAGCCGGCAATCCCCACGAAGCCGAGATCGCCCACGAAGCCATGAACCAGGGCTGCTCGCTGCTCTCGGAGGTCGACCGGATCTTCCACGTCGCACGGATCGAGGCCGGCGTACGCCCGGACACGGTCGACTTCGACGTGGCCGCACTCGTGCGCCAGTCGGTCGAGGTGCACCAGACGGCCGCCAAGGACAAGGGCCTCAACCTGCGGCTGTTCCTACCGGATGGACTCCCGAGCAAGGTGCGCGGGGACGCCAACAGCCTGAGCGGCATCCTGCTGCGACTGATCAACAACGCCGTGAAGTCCACCGTGCGTGGAGACGTCACCGTGCGCGTCCTGCCGGTGGCCGCCGATCCCGAGCTCTCGGTGCTGCGCTTCGAGGTCGCCGACACGGGCTGTGGCATGGGCGTGAACGAACAGCAAGCGGTCCAGGCGCGCATGCGCAGCCAGGCCATGGGAGCCCGCGAGCAGACCTGCGGCATCGCCATCGCCTCGAAGCTGGTCCGTAACGTCGACGGGGAGCTGGCCTTCGAGAGCCGTCCCCAGTGCGGCACGCGCTTCTGGTTCAGCGCGCGCTTCGGCCGGGTCCAGGCTCCGCAGGCGGAGTTCGCGGGCGTGGCCTGAGGGGGGCAGCGCTCAGGGCTTCTCGATCCAGTCGACGCCGTAGAGGTCGACGAATGCAGGCGCGATCGCCCTGGGCCGCGAGGCCCCGGGCAAGCGCACCAGGAAGCCGATCGCACCGCCCTCGGGGTCGTCGCGGCGCCCGTTCAGGCCCGTGCGGCCCGAGCGCTCGCCCAGGGCCACCAGGCTGAAGGCGACGAACTTGCGCTGCACGAGGTCGTATTCGGCTCGCCCCCTGAGCTCGAGCTCGATCGCCCTGGGCCATTCGCCCTTGGGGGTCCAATCGCTCTCTCCAAGACGCCAGACCCCGTCGGTCGCACAGCGAACGTGCCCCGCGAGGCTGACCGTGGCGCAGCTCCCCTCGAGCCGTACCACCTGGCTCGTCAGCTGGCCCTGCTCGATCTCTTCGGGGGCGTAGGGCAGGGTTTGACCGCGCACGTTGTCGACCAGATGAAAGCGGGCCAGGCGCTCGACCAAAGGGCCGGGAACGACGTGTCGCTGACCGACCTCGGGCTCGGCGGGAATCCAGTCGCGCCCTTCCTCCTGGGTCATCCAGAGGTGGTCCACGTTGAAGCGCTCGGCCCGTTGCCCCTGGGGAAAGAGGGCTGGCGGCAAGTCCCTACTCACCACCTCGAGTACGACTCCGCCGGGGGGCAGGGACCACTCCCAGCGATGGCTGGGCCGAGCGTTGCCCGATCGCCCTGCGCGCTGTTCCAGGTCGAGCTCGCCCCAGGCCGCAAGGCCCTCGTCGAGGGTGGCCAGGACCTTGTCGGCCGACAGCGAATTGATCGAGGACAGAAGACGCCCCGCCGGCGTGCAGACGTAGATTCCCTGACGCGTACCACCCTTGCCCCGGTAGTGACCTCCGTCGGCCATGGCCTGGAACAGGCGACACTCGTCGTCCTCTCCGCGCTGGAGCCTCCAGACCTCGTCGGCGGCGGGCACGAACTCCTTCGAACGTTCGATCAGTCGCGGATCGGACCAGACGGACACCCTGCCCGCCACGCCATTGCCTCATGTGCAGCCCAGGGGGTGTCCATTCATCACCCACAGGAGGAGCGGCCGGCCGGTCTCCTCGGCCCGCTGCAACCCCTGGGCCAGCGAAGGTAGCCAGGGGATCTCACGCCAACGCTCCTCCTCGGCGCGCGGCGCGAGGTAATCCGCCCAGGCTTCCCATTCACCCGCGAGTCCGGCCTCGCCCTGGCGCAGCTCGCGCGTTTCGGAACGGACCGGAGGAAAGGTGCAGGCGGCCAGGAGCAGAAGTCCGAGCGCCATGGAACGGGAGCGGGTCGTCATGGCGGCATCTTACCAGGAGGGGAATGGGAGGGACGGGGTTACCCTCTGGCCATGCGCATGGCGGCGGTCGACTGGCTGGTCATTCTGGCGTACCTCGTCTTTGCCCTGGGGGTCGGCGTGGTGTTCGCCCGGCGAGCCGGCAAGAGCGTCGACGAGTACTTCCTGTCGGGACGATCGCTGCCCTGGTGGGTGGCCGGCACCTCGATGGTCGCGACGAGCTTCGCGGCGGACACCCCCCTGCTGATCTCCGGCTGGGTGCGCTCGGAGGGAATCTGGAAGAACTGGGCCTGGTGGTGCTTCGCCATCAGCGGCACGTTCCAGGTCTTTCTGTTCGCACGCTGGTGGCGACGGGGAGGCCTGATGACCAAGGCCGAGCTGGCCGAGCTGCGCTACGGCGGCCGCGAAGCCGGGCTGCTGAGAGCCTTCCTGGGTTGCCTTCACGCGGGGGTCACGAACACCCTCGTTCTGTGCTGGGTGCTCCTGGCGGCCTCCAAGATCTCCGAAGTCCTGTTCGGCGTGGACAAGCTCTGGGGGCTCACCCTCGCCTGTCTGGTCGCCCTCTCCTACGCCCTCTTGGCCGGCTTCTGGGGGGTCGTGGTCACCGACATCGTGCAGTTCGCGATGGCCATGGTCGGGGCGGTCTTCCTGGCCTGGGTCAGCTGGGACGCCCTCGGGGGCGGCCCGGGCCTGGCCCAGGCCATCGACCAAGGCCTGTTCCCCGCCGAGCGACTGGCCATCCTGCCCGGTCCCGACCCCGCCAGCGGAAGCACCTGGACCACCGCTCTGGCGGGGCTCGCGGTGTACCTCGGCGTCTCCTGGTGGGCCGTGGAGAACGTGGACGGAAGCGGCATCGCGGTGCAGCGCATCTCGGCCGCGCGGGACGAGCGCGAGGGCATGCTCGCGGTTCTGTGGTTCAACGTCTCCCACTACGCCCTGCGCCCCTGGTGCTGGATTCTGGTCGGAGTCGCCTCCCTGGTCGTGCTTCCCCCCATGGAAGTCCGTGCGCCCGCCGCCGGACGTGTGGTCGAAGTGCGCGACGACGGCATCGAGATCGAGACCTCCGCGGGCAGGCTGCCGATCCCCCTGGTACACGAAGACTCCCAGGGCGACTGGATGGCCCTCTCGACCGTCGCCGTGGGCGAGAGCGTGGAGGCGAACCAGATCGTGGCCCGAACGGACGAAGAGCGAGCGTACGTGGTGATGATGGCGCGCTTCCTGCCGGCGGGACTGCTCGGTCTGGTGGCCGCCTCGCTGCTCGCGGCGTTCATGTCCACCATCGACACGCACGTGAACCTGGCCTCGTCCTTCTTCATCAACGACATCTACCGTCGCTTCCTGCGCCCCGAGGCATCAGCACGGCACTACGTCCAGGTTGCGCGGGTGGCGAGCACGGTCGTGCTGCTCGCGGCCGGACTGCTCGCCTGGAACGCCACGTCCATCAGCGGCCTTTTCCTGTTCTTCCTCGCCTTCCTCTCCGGGGTCGGACCGGTCTACGTCC
>JAUIEE010000314.1 GCA_030428965.1 bacterium
TCCTTAGGGATGACCTTCCGCTTCATGTGCTTCTTGTCCACCCTAGCACTCTCCCCTAGCGCATTCTCGCAGGTGAGTCACTGGCCAGCGGACGGGAATGCCAACGACGCAGTAGGCACAAACAATGGATCCATAGTTGGGACCGTCAGCTATGTTCCTGGCGTATCTGGTCAGGCCTTTGAGATAGATCCCGGGGAAAACTATGTACTGATCCCCAACGACGCGTCCCTGAATTTCGGCCTGAGCGACTTTTCCATAACGGCGTGGGCTCGAACCTCAGAGAACCCGATCTGAACTGCTACAGACTTCATCATCGCCAAGACCACGCTGGGGTCAGACGTTCAGTTCTTGTTGGGATATGCGGCCGGATCCACGGGCGCACCACTCTTTGGAATCGAAGAGCCAGGGAACCCTGCCTTCGCCTTTATCCAATGCTCTCTTGCCGACGGCAATTGGCACCATCTTGCCGGAGTACGTTCTGGGACTTCTCACCTGTTGTACGTCGATGGAGCGCTGGCCGCCGCGTTTGATTCGCCAAGCGCTATTGATGCGAGCAGCTCGAATCCAGTAACCATCGGTAGCCGCGCAAGTCAGCTCAATGATCCCACATTCGACGGCAGTATTGATGAAGTCAAGATCTGGGGCAGCGCACTGTCCGCAGCTCAAGTGCAGGCCGAGTACCTTGCGCTTGCCCCTGGTACTCCGGCCCTTGTTTGCCCAAGACGTGTCCCAGCCCTTTCGGGGTACTCACTGGCATCCCTCTTTCTTGCCGTACTGGGCGTAGGTGTTTACCTGGCTCGCCGCTTCGCGACGCAGACCCGATAGACGTCAACCTGCCCAAGATCTACTAGGGTGAGTATGACCGCCTCCAATCGCTTGCCCGGCGCACGAGAGACGATAGCAACACAAGCGTAAGGCTGGAGCGAATGGCGCGCCACCGATCGCTAGATCGGCTCGCCTTCACGGCGCACGAAGTCCGCGAAGAGCGACGACAGACGCTGGGTGAGCGGCCCCGGGCCACCGTCCCCGATCGGCCGACCGTCGATCTCGCACACGGCAGCGAGCTCCCCCATCGTGCCTGAGCAAAAGGCCTCGTCCGCGCGGTAGGCCTCGGTCAGGGAGAGGTCGCGCACCTCGGCCTCGATCCCGTTGGCGGCGCACAGGGCGAGCACCGAGTCGCGGGTGATGCCCTCCGGGCAGGCGACGGTGCGGCTGGTGAGCAGCTTCTCCCCGTGCACGAAGAACAGGTGCGTCGCGTTCGTTTCGGCGATGAAGCCCTGGCGGTCGAGCATCAGGGCGTCGTCCGCGCCGGCGTGGGTCGCCTCGATCTTGGCCAGGATCGATTGCAAGAGGTTCGCGTGGTGGATCTTGGGGTCGAGGCAGTCCGGGGGAAAGCGGCGCACGGAGCTCGTGATGAGCTTGAGGCCGGCCTTGGAGTAGACCGGGGGCTTGTGCTCGGCCAGGACGATCAGGGTGGGGCCCGACTGGTTCAGGCGCGGATCCATCCCTGAGGTCACCTTGACGCCGCGGGTCAGGGTCAGGCGGATGTGCACCCCGTCGCGCATCCCGTTCGCCTCGAGGGTCTTCTTGATCTCGGCGCGGATGGACTCGTGGCTGGGGATCTCCTGGAAAACGAGGGCCAGGGCGGAGCTGCGCAAGCGGTCGAGGTGGGCGTTGAGCCGGAAGATCTTCCCGTCGTAGAGCCGCAGCCCTTCCCACACCGCGTCGCCGCCCTGCACGGCCGAGTCGAAGGGGCTGATGCCCGCCTGGTCGCGGTGGACGAGGCGACCGTTGATGTTGACTTGGAGGTCGCGGTTCTCGGGGCGGAAAGACTGCAGCATCTGGGGGCTCCTCAGGTCCTCAAGCGGCGCTCGTGCAGGGTGGCGTAGGGTTCTCGGGCTGCGGCCAGGACCGGTTCGAGGGCCGCGGGCAACGCCTCCTCCCTCGGCCTCCAGGCCTCGAAGCCGGTCGATCGTTCCACGCTGGCGTACCAGTAGGGCGCCCAGACCCCGTCGGTCGAACGGGAGCCGGCGGGCCAGCGCAGCATCTCGGCCAGGAACTCGATCCCGAGGGTATCGCACAGGGCGGAGAGCTGGGCCTCGGGATCCTGCAGCACGTCCTTCGCGTCGAGCACGAGCGGAGCACGCCCGGTGCGGGCCGCAACCGCGTCGAAGAGCTCCACCTGCTGGGGAAGGCCCGTGTCGGCCAGGGTCGGATCGGGGGTCACCTTCTGCAGGGAGAGCAGCATCTCGCGCGGGTCGCGGATCAAGAAAACGTGCTCCAGGGCCTCGAGCCAGTCGCGCCCGATGTGGGGCAAGAGGTGATGGGCCATGTGCTTCTGGTAGAAGAGCGCGGCGCCGCCCGGCACCGGACCGACCAGGCCGGCCACGACCTTGCGCCAGTCGGTCTCCTGCCGGCGTTGAATCTCGTCGGCGCCGGGATGGTCCAGCCCGGTCTCCGCCAGGTAGTGGGCGTAGAGAGGCTCGTCGCAGACGAAGGTGTCCGGACGGTTCTCCCACGAGCGCAGAAGAGCCGTCGAGATGTTGCGCGGGCCCGACCACATGGCGATGCGCAGGGGAGGCTTCAACGATCGACCTCCCGCGCGCCCGGCATCGATCTGTGCGCGACAGCCTTCATCGAAGAGGCCCTTTTAACGCAAGAAGTTCCGGGGCGAGAGGTGCTCACCCCGAAACTTCTCGGTGGAGACAGTCGGGCTCAGCGCAGCTTGCGCATGGCCGCCTGCATCTTCTCGATCGCCGCCTGGGAGTCCCGCCAGACGATCGAATCCGGGTAGGCCTCCTGCAGGTCCTTCAGGCGATTGATGATGTCCTGGGCGGCGCGCTTGTTGCGGACGGCAGCCTGCTCGAGGGTCAGGCGAGCGAGCTGCTCTTGCCCCTTCATGATGGCCTTGGCCTTGGGATCGGCGTCGATCTTGGCCAGCATCTCCTTCAGCTCCTTGCCCTCGTCCAATCCCACCAGGATCGACTCGGACCGCTTCCCCAGGGTGTAAGCCCCCAGGTAATCGCCGGCCTCGAAGGCGCGACGAACGACGCTGAGCCGTCCCTGGACCATGACCCGCAGGGCCTCGGAGATGCGCGCGCCCTCCTCACCTGTGAGCTTGCCCGCCGCCTCGATCGCCTGCGCGTACTGGCCCTGGGCCAGGGCCTGGCGTACGGGCGACGCCGACTCGGGCCAGTCGTAGACGGGGTGGGTCAGGGCACCCGCCAGGGCGCTCTCGACGACCTCGTCCCGCAGGGAGGCCGGGTGTCCGCGCCAGATGACGGTGCCGCTCGCGTCCAGGAGAACGGAGTGGGGGATGCCGCGGATGCCGAAGTAGCGCATCAGCTCCCCGCCCTTGTCGTAGCCGTAGGGGAACAGAGCCTTCTTGCCCTGCACCCAAGCCTCGGTCTTCTCTTTCCCTTCGCTGGTCACGCCAACGATCGTGAGGCCGCGTTCCTGATAGCGCTCCTGGAGCTCGTTCAGGTGCGGGACCGCACGTCCGCAGGGGCCTCACCAGAAGGCGAAGAACTCCAGCAGAACCGCACGTCCGAGGAACTGGTCGTAGGAGGTGGCCTCGGTCTGGGCCAGGTCCTCCAGTTCGATGTTCTTGGGGGTGCTCCCCACGCCCTGGGCTGCGGCCAGTGAGCCGAGCAGGAGGGCAGCGGCGGAGAGCATGAATCTTCTCATCATTCGGGTCACCTGACTCCGTTGGAACAGGGCTGGAGGTCGATCCCGGCCCGGGAGGGTCCAGAGGCATGCTAGGACGCCTTCCGCAGTCCAACAAGGACCACAGACCGACCTGTTCGGCCGTTCCATACGAAGGGGCCGACTGGCTGGGACGGTTTCACAAAGGGTTTTCGAACCCCGGGCCTCGCCTGGCCTCTCGGCGGACGGGCGCTACCCTGGGCCCCTCCCGTCCGAAAGGGCCGCGTGAAACTTCCCAAGTCTGGGGGTGTGTCCCCTCCACGGTCGATACGAAGCCACCTATGAAAGCTGCCATCGTCGGAGCCGGCGCCATCGCGCGCGAGCACCTCGGCTGCCTCACACGCCTGGAGGGCGTGGAGCTGGTCGGGGTGTGCGACCTCTCCCCGGCCCTGGCCGAGGCCAGCGCGGAGGAGTTCGGCGCGCCCTTCTGGACCACGGACTACGAGGCCCTCCTCGCCGAGCGCTCCCCCGACGCGGTCCACATCACGACCCCGCCCCAGACCCACTACCCCCTGGCCAAGCTGGCCCTGGAAAAGGGCTGCCACGTCTTCGTCGAGAAGCCGATCACCTTCGACCCCGACGAGCTGGCGCAGCTGTTCGCCCTGGCCCGCGAGAAGAACCGGCTCCTGGTCGAGGACCACAACTACCGCTTCAACCGCCCGGTCCAGCGCATTCTCGAGGGGATCCGGGACGGCAGCTTCGGTGACGTCGTCCACGTCGACGTGGCCCTGCACCTCGACATCCTCGGCCCCGGCAGCCGCTACACCGATCCCAACCTGCCCCACCCGACCCTGCGTCTGCCCGGTGGCGCCATCTCGGACTTCCTCACGCACCTGGCCTACCTGGGGCACGTCTTCGTCGGTCCCCACCGTGACGTGCAGGTGGCGTGGGACAAGCGCAGCGCGGACTCGCCCCTGCCCCACGACGAGTTCCGGGCGCTGGTGCAGGGGGAACGGGGCACGGCGCTGCTCGCCTTCTCGGCCCACGGCCAGCCGGACACCTTCCAGCTGACGGTTCACGGCACCCGGCGACGGGTGCGGGCGAGCTTCTTCGAACCGCTGTTCGCGACCGAGAAGATCCGCGGTGGCCCGCGCCCGCTGATGCCGGTGTTCAACGGCCTGTCCCAGGCCCAGGCCCACACCTTTGCCGCCCTGGGCGGACTGTGGCGCAAGCTGAGCGGGAGCCCGATGAGCTACGAGGGGCTCTACGCCCTGATCGAACGCTTCTACGCCGCGTGCGCCCGGGGAGAAGAAGCGCCGATCTCGCCCCGGGACATCGAAGACGTGCACCGACTGATCCTGGACCTCGTCGCAGGAGAAGCCGCGTGAAGGTCCTCGTCACCGGCGCCAACGGGTTCTTGGGACGCGAAGTGGTCGCCGCCCTGCTCGCCAGGGGGCACGAGGTGCGCGCCCTGGTGCGGCCCGCGGCCAAGCTCGAACGACTGGACTGGCCCGACGAGGTCGAGGTGCAGCGCGTCGACCTGCGCGCCGGGGGAGACCTCGAAGCCGCCTTCCAGGGCATCGACGTCCTGTGCCACCTGGCGACGACCATGGTCGGGGACGACTTCACGATCTTCTCGGGCACGGTCCTCGGGACCGAACGCCTCCTCGACGCCATGGCGAAGAGCCAGGTGCGCCGCATCGTCCTGTGCAGCAGCTTCTCGACCTACGACTGGCTGCGCGTGGAGACGTTGACCGAGGACTCGCCGACCCTGGACCCGCCCTACGCGGCCGGGGGCTACGCCGCCGCCAAGCTCTGGCAGGAACGCCTGGCGCGACGCGCGGCCGAGACGAACGACTGGAAGCTCACGATCCTGCGGCCCGGCTTCATCTGGGGCGAGGGCAACGAGGACTTGCCCTGCGTCGGGCAGAAGGTGGGGCCGTTGAACTTCGTCTTCGGTCCGTGGCGCCAGCTCGCGCTGACCCACGTCGAGAACTGCGCCGACGCCTTCGCACGCGCGGTGGAGAACGAAGAGCTGAGCGGAGAGGTGCTCAACGTGGACGACGACCACGGAGTCACGGCGAGCGATTTCGCCAGGGAACGTCTGCGGCGCTCCTCGAAGGCGCGCGGAATTCGCGTCCCCCTGCCTTACATGGTGGTGCGGCTGGGCGTGTGGGCCGTCAACCTCGTGAGTCGAGGCCTGTTCGGAGAGCGCGGCAAGCTGCCCAGCATGTTCGTGCCTGTGCGCTTCGACCTGCGCTACAAGCCCGTCAAGATCCAGACCAAGAAGATCGAGCAGAAGCTCTCCTGGAAGGCGCCCCTCTCCTTCGAGGCCTGCTGCGATCGCACCTGGCCCCGGGAGCGGCGCCCGGGCCCGGCCCGGGTCGCATCGAGCTAGACCCCATGGCCGTCCTCGGATACCTGACGAGCCAGTACGCTCGGGCCAGCGACACGTTCATCCGCAACGAGGTCCGCGAGCTGCGCCGGCGCG
>JAUIEE010000315.1 GCA_030428965.1 bacterium
CGGGACGGCAGCAAGCTGGATTGGATCGTGGTCACCAGCCGGGACTTCGCCCTGCTCGGGGGAACGCCGCCGAAGGAGGGCGACCCCGCTCCCCTCTTCCGGGTCGACCTCGGCATCGACAGGAAGACCCACCTGCCCGCCATGGCCATGATCTTCGAGCTGCGCACCCAGGACCTGCGACCCGGGGTGGAGCCGCTCCTGATCCGCCTCGACAGGTACAGGATCCAGGACGGGTTCCTCGTGCCCCACCACCTGGCCGTTCATCGACGCCAACCGGGCAAGGTGGCCTTCGAGTTCGAACCGAAGGCCTTCCAGGACATCTACGTCAAGACGTCGCGCCTACGCCCCGAGCTCGTCGAAGGGGACTTCGAACCCTAGCGTCGGTGGAAGGCCTTCTCGAGATCGGCCAGGGTGAAGCGCACCCGGGTCGGTCGACCGTGGGGGCAGGTCTGGTCGTGCTCGAGCTTCGAGGCGCGCTCGAGCAGGGAGCGAATCTCCCCCTGGGAGAGCTCGTCCCCGGCCATGATCGACGAGCGACAGGCGCGGGAATGAAGCAGATCCTCCAGCAGCTCACCGGCCTCGGGAAGGTTCTGCCCACGCATCACCAGCGCCACGAGGTCGCGCACGATCGTATCGGGACGCGAGCGTTGCAAGAGAGCCGGTAGGCCGTGGACGGCGATGGTGGTCGGCCCGAAGACGGTTGCCTCGATACCGATGTCCGCCAGAGCCTCGAGGTGTTCCGACAGGGCCTGCACCTCGTCGCGAGTCAGCTCGACGAGTTCCGGCACGAGCCTCTGCTGCACCTCGACCTTCCCTCGGGCGAGCTGAGCCTTGAGGCCTTCGAAGGTCAGACGCTCGTGCAAGGCGTGCTGGTCGACGATCTCGAAGCCGTCGGGCAAGGCCCGCAGGAGATAGGTCTTGTTGACCTGGAGGTAGGGACCTTGGAACTCGTCCCCCCGGGCCCAGGGGTCTTGGGCAGCAGGCTCGGAGCGCGCTTCGCGCTCCGGGGTCGGCACGTACGGACGACCCGGAACCTCGTAGACCCCCAAGGGCTCGGCGGGCTGCGCAGGTCGGGCCGGCAAGGCCCCGGGATCGGGCAGGGTCGGCTGGGCGGACGCCATCGACTCGCGCCGTTCGACGCGACGCAAGAGACTCTCCCCGGGCGTCGCCATGTCGGTTCGCGCGACGGCCTCCTTGAGTCGGTTGACCAGGAACCCGAACAGGTGGCGCTCGTCCCGAAAGCGCACCTCGGCCTTCTGGGGGTGCACGTTCACGTCGACCCCTTGGGGATCCATGGAGAGGGCGAGGAACGCTACCGGCTGCTTGGGTCCGTCCAGGAAACCGTGGTAGCCCTGCTTGACGATGCGGGAGAGCAGACGATCCTTGAGCGGCCGCCCGTTCAAGAACCACATCTGACGCGAGGTGTCCCGGCGTGCGAGGTGCGGAGGAGCCACGTAACCGTGCAGGCGAATGCCTTCCCTCGCGCCCTCGACCGGCTGCAAGGTCTGGGCGAGGTCGGCCCCGAAGATGCGCTGGATGCGCGCGAGCAGATCCATCGAGGCTTCGACGTCGAAGACGCGCTTCTTCTCGTGGGTCACCTGGAACCCCACGCCTTCCTGGGCCAGGGCCAGGCGCTGCAGGACGTCCAGCACCCGGCCCAGCTCGGTCGAGGCGCGCTTGAGGAACTTGCGGCGGGCCGGAACGTTGTAGAAGAGGTCGCGCACTTCGACCGACGTTCCCGGGGGCCCGCCCACCTCGCGCACGCCCGAGATCGAGCCGCCCTCGTTGTCGATGCGCAGGGCGCCGTCGCGGTCCCGGGAGCGCGAGATCAAGCGCACCCGCGCCACCGAGCCGATGGACGCCAGGGCCTCGCCGCGGAAGCCGAGGCTGGCGACGTGCTCGAGGTCGCTCGCGTCCTGGAGCTTGCTGGTGGCATGGGGCCGGAAGGCGAGCGCCAGGTCCTCGGCTCCCATGCCCACGCCGTTGTCGGTCACCTTGACCAGGCGGATGCCCCCCTCGGCCAGGTCGACCCGGATCTCGGTGGCGCCGGCGTCGACCGCGTTCTCGACCAGCTCCTTGACGACCGAGGCCGGTCGCTCGACGACTTCGCCGGCCGCGATCTGGTTGCGAACGTGCTCGGGAAGCTCACGGATGCGGGGGCTGGAGGAGAGGGCCATGGCCGACGGATTCTAGGGGAGACGAACCCCCATTTCGGCCTCGATTCTCGTTCTGGGGCCGGTCCGCTAGACCTTCCAGCGCAGGGCAAAGCGCGTGAACGCGCTGGCCTCCACGTCGCCCCCCGACTTCGAGCTGCGCTCCAGGCCCTGGACGTCGGCCAGCATCGCACGCCAGGCCCTGGCGCTGCGCTTCTTGGCCCGCGCCAGGGTGGCCTGGGCCGCCGCCTTGCGGCCTCCCAGGTCGAGCACTCTCACGGCTGCGGACTCGCTCTCTCCGCGCTCGAGGGCATCGGCGACCAGCAGGCACTGCCGCACCCCCCGATTCAGGGAGCCGACCAGCATGCTGGAGAGCGCGGTGGGATCGAGGGTGCGTCGACCGCTCTTGTCCTGGAAGCCTCCGCGGAAGACGGTCTCGATCCCGGCCAGGGCGCGGGGAGCCTCTCCGTCGACGATCGTGTCGGCCACGGTCCAGGGAGGCATGGATGCATCCCAGGGGACGATGCGCTGGATCTCCTCGGCAGGTGCTCGGCGCAGGAGCTCGAGCTTGTCCTCCAGGGCGAACAGGTCGTTGCCGGTCGCCGCGCAAACGTAGACGGCCTGGGCCGGCTGGAGCCGAACCCCCTTCGTGCGAGCGAGCTGAAGGAACCACTGAACGAGCTCGGCCTGGCGCGGATCAGGATTCCAGGGCGGCGGAGCATCCCACAGCTTGCGCATGCCGAACACGCTTCCATCGGCCGCAACGATCGCCTTCACGGCGGCATGGTCGAGGCGGATGGACCCAGCGCACAGGACGACGCAACCGGGATTCTGGGCGTCGGAAACGAAGGCTTGCAGGGCGTGGGTCAAGGGACTGGGTTTGCCCCCCACCTTCTTGAGCGGGTCCTCGGGGTTGCGAAGAACCACGAGCCGGGCCGCCGCGAACAGACCTCCCCCGGAGAGATCGTCGATCAGCGCGCTGAGGGAGAAGTCCGGCTGCGGGCGCTTGGCGTCGTGAACGCAAACCTCGAAGCCGTCCTTCTCCGCGCGACCGCGGATGAGCTCGAGGGCCTGCTCCTGAAAGTAGCGCTCTTCCCCGCGCAGGACGTAGCCCCTGCGCAAACCACCCTCCTGAAGCGCGCGTTCCAGGGCCTGGAGATTCTCGGGGGGCGAGAGCTCACGTTTGCGTCGGGTAGCCACGGGAAGACTCTAGGTCATCTCCCCTGCCCGGGCCAGGTCGAGCAAGGTCCCCAGGAAGAGGCCCACGCCGACCCATCCATTCAGGGTGAAGAAGGCCAGATTCACGCGGGAAAGATCGGAGGGCGACACGATCCTGTGCTGCCACACCAGGAGGCAGGTGGCCAGGGCCAGGGCTACGGCGAAGACCCAGCCCAGCTGTGCCTGCCAGGCAAACAGCGCGAACAGGAGCACGGTCAGTCCGTGAAGCGCGGCCGACAGCTTCAGGGCTCCGGCAACGCCGAAGCGCGCCGGGACCGAATGCAGGCCGTGCTCGGCATCGAAGCCGCGGTCCTGACAAGCGTAGATCAGATCGAAGCCGGCGACCCAGGTGAGCACGGAAGCGGCCAGGAGCAGGGGAACCCCGAGCCCCCCGCCGAAGGAACCGGTCACCGCCAGCCAGGCGCCGAGGGGTGCCAGCCCCAGGCACAGGCCGAGAACCAGGTGGGAGGTCCAGCTGAAGCGCTTGACCCAGCTGTAGAAGAACAAGACGCCCAGCACGGGAAAGGCGAGCAGGCCGCACAGGGTGTTCAGGGCGAAGGAAGCGCCGACGAAGACGGCCGAAGACGCCAGGATCAAGACGAGTACGGACCGCGGCTTCAGCACACCGCTCGGCAGCTCCCGTCCGGCCGTGCGCGGGTTCCGTGCGTCGACGTCCCGATCGACGTAGCGATTGAAGGCCATGGCAGCCGTGCGGGCCGCGACGGCGGCGACCACGATCCAGACGAAGACCCAGGGAGTCGGCATGCCCCCTCCGGCGAGCCAAGCACTGATCAACGCGAAGGGCAGGGCGAAGACCGAGTGGGAGAACTTGATCAGCGAGAACCAGGGAGCTAAGCGCGACAAACTCAGCCCCCCATCTCCGAACCCAAGGGATCGGTCGGTGGGACCACACCGGTCCCGGGATCCTGCTCGGGCTCGGGAAGGCCCTTCCAGCGCTTGGACACGCGGTGCTCCACGCCGACCCGGTCGAGGACCTTGCCCACCACGTGCTCGACCAGGTCGTCGATCGTGCTGGGCCGGTGATAGAAGCCCGGCATCGCCGGAACCAGGCAGGCCCCCAGTCGTGCCAGCCTGAGCATGTTCTCGAGGTGGATGGCCGACAGCGGCGTCTCCCGCGGAACCAGGGTCAACGGAAGGCCTTCCTTCAGGGCCACGTCGGCCGCGCGTTCCACCAGATTCGAGCTGTAGCCGACCGAGATGCGCGCCAGGGTCCCCATGCTGCAAGGGCAAATGATGGCGCCCCCCCGCAAGGCCGTACCCGAGGCCGGAGGCGCTTCGATCTGATCTACCGGAAAGAGCCGATAGGAAGCGGCTCGCTCCCCCAGCCAATCGGCGAGCTGGCGGGACAGCCCTTCCCCCTCTCCGTCGAGCACGACGCCCAGCTCGTGCTTGAGGACCTTGGCTCCCGCGCCGGTGATGGACAGGTCCACATCGCAGTCCGAATCGGCCAGGGCTCGCAGGAGCCCTTGGGCATAGGCGTGGCCGCTGGCCCCGGTGATCCCGACGAAGAACCTCACGACGTCAGGATAGAGCGCTCAGGTCGGAGGGCTCAAGGGGAGTTCGCCCAGGAACCTCGGGCGAGCGTCTATCCGTCCAGACTTCCGGGGATCGCTCCGAGCACGAGGGCCAGGTTGAAGATCGCGTGGGCCCAGGCACCGACTCCCAATCCGCGCCAACGCACGATCAGCGCCAGGAGCGCACCGGCCAGGAGTCTCCACAGGAAGACCAAGGGGTCGTACAGCTCTCCACCGGCCCCGAGCCAGCGAGTGAAGAGGTCCAGGTGAAAGGCCGCGAAGAAGACGGAGGATCCCGAGAGAGACAGGGCCTCGGCCATCCAGCGCGAGGGGTTCCTGGCGACCCCGAAGAACTGCAGCACGCGCGCCACGAACAGGAAGATCAGTCCGTAGCACCCCACCCGGAAGAAGACCTCCTCCCAGACCGCTCCGCCGGTCAACCGCGCTGCGCTCACCAGGGTCGGCGAGGCCTGGGGGCCGCTCTCCAGGGTTCGACTGAGGGGAGCCTGGATCTGCAGGGCCGATACGTCCAGGAGATCCATGCCGAGCAGCAGGATCGGTCCCATCAGGAAGGCGGCCGCGAGCCCCTCCAAGACGATGCGCAGTCCCGTACGGGCCAGGGTGCGCGGGGACTCCTCTCGAAGGTGCCCCCAGGCGAAGAGCGCTGCAGCGGCCAGGATCAGCCAGCGGGCCACGTCTTCGTAGGCGCCGAGGGGCCTCAGCACCTGACCGAGGACGAGCTCCGCCACGTTACGCCCGTGGGCCGCCGTCGAGAGTTGCCCCAACTCGTAGAAGAGGAACAGAGGAGCGCTGGCCAGGAAACCGAGGCTGAGTGCGTTGCGGGGCAGGCCCAAGGGCTCGAGCCCCTCCCCTTCCCACTCCTCTTCCTCGTCGTACTCGTCTTCGTCCTCGTCCCTCATGGCCGCTCCGGCCCCGGCGAACGTCCCCAGCTCAGACAGGCCACGCCGCCGGTCAGGAGCTGGAAACCACAGTCCACCAACCCCGCTCGTTCCATTTCCTCTTTGAGCTCGGCTGGAGAGGGCCACTCGAGCACCGTGTCGGGCAGGTAGCGATAGGCGGCGGCGTCCCCGGAGATCCAGCCCCCCAGACGCGGCAACACGCGCGTGAAGTACGCCTTGTAGCCCCAGGAGAGGACCGTGTTCGGAGGCATGCTGAACTCGAGCACGAAGACCCGCCCACCCGGCCGCACGACG
>JAUIEE010000316.1 GCA_030428965.1 bacterium
GGTAGAGCGTCCATGGTCAGGGCCCTTAGCTCGATCGCTGCAATCGCCCTGGCCTGTGCCTGCAGCCCGTCCAAAGAGGATTTTCTCCCCAATTCGCAAATCGAACGAGACGCGCTCAGGGAGAGGGGCTTCTTTATCCTGGATGCTGAACCGCAGAACCCCGATCTCTCGCACCCCGAGTTGACCGCCGATGCCCCTCACCCCCTCGGGGCCCACAGGATCAAGCCCGGGACCGGCCTGGTAGTGGGATATCGGTGGTACTCCGAAGGAGACCCCGGCGCCATCGACGACGAGACCTACGCCAAGGTCACTCTGTGGCTTCCAGACGGATCGTTGTCTTCCCCGGAGAAGGTATGGATAGCGATCTGTGAAGGGGGCAGCGCCTGGACTGAGCTAGTGATACTAGGGCCAGCAAAGGTTCAGCACCTGCAGATGGCGGCTGAAGCTGAAGGCCATCTGCTAGCTGACATGGACATCACCTGGAGCCCAGCAATCCTGGACTTGGATCGGGGGAAGCGCAAGCCCCTCGATGTCCGCGACTTGAAACTACGCCTCGTCCTTGAACCTCTCGAACTCTCGGAGGTTTCACCGTGGTTGGGATCAGAAGGAGAGTACATCTACCAAGAGAGCTACCCTCCCCGTGATCCAGGCCAGCCGGTTGTCCCTCCTACCGAGCATGGCGATGGCCCCTGGCCGCAGGGGTGGCAAGGGCGCTAGTTCACTCCATCCGACCGCCATGCTGCGTCCTGCCAACAAGGGCTGGGCCACGACCCTGTGCTTCGCTACGGTACCGATAGTTCCTTGCCTTTACCCAACGACGATGAATGACGAGTTTCGCTGCTGCGTTCAAAGATGAGATCCGCCGCCTAGCCAGGAAAGAAGTCAAGGCCCAGGTAGCCCCACTCAAGTCTGCCTCCGCCGCCTACCGCAAGGAGATCGCTGCCCTCAAGCGTACGGTCCAGGCCCAGGAGAGGCAGATCCGGCAGCTCCAGAAGCGGGGACCTGCTGCAATCACAAAAGAACCCACGGGCAAGGACGTGCGGTTCTCCCCAGCCTGGGTAGCCAAGCACCGAGAGAAGCTGGAGATGTCGGCGGCCGACTACGGCGAGCTGATCGGGGTCTCCATGCTCACGGTCTACAACTGGGAGAAGGGCAAGACCCGCCCGAGACAAGCTCAGCTGGAAGCCTGGGGAAAGATCAAGCACCTCGGCAAGCGAGAAGCCTGGAAGTTGCTGGAAGAGTCCTAGACCGCCTTCGTCTCACACGGTCGGGCCCAGCACTTCTGAGCCCGAAGAAGATGAAAGGACGAATTCGAACCGTCCTGTTCGGGGCTCTGATCGCTGCAGGGATTCTCGGGCTGGGGCTGCTCGGGCTCCTAGGGATGTTCTGGTACATGGTCGACAGAGGCGCCCCACCTCATCCTCACAGTGAACTCCTACGCAGCGGAGAGCTGGTTGGCCGCGATGCGGCCGCCATCATCCGGGAGGCCGGTCAGCCCAAGTGGAAGACGCATGAGATCTGGTACGACCTCGGCGATAAGGGGGACTACGAGGGTCTCTACACGACCGTCACCGGGTTCGAACCCACCTTGGGCATTCACCTCATGCTGGACGAGCAAGACAATGTCATCGACGTCGAGCTCTCCGACTACTGACACAGCCTGCCAGGAACAGTTGGGCTTTGGTCGCTTGCCAAAGTGCCTGGGCACTCTTGGTTTTGATCTCGGCTATGTCGGCGACGAAGGAGTCGGCGTTGAATCCTTCGGATCAGCCGGCGTAGTTCTCCGGGAACATCCGTCGCTCCACGGCTTCGATCACGATGTGGATGATCTTGATGTGGACCTCCTGGATGCGATCCGAGGTCGTTGCGGGAACGATGATCGGGATGTCGACCTCGTCCTTCAGCTTGCCTCCGCCCTTGCCGAGCAGACCGACCGTGGTGACTCCCAGGCGCTTCGCTTCCTCGACCGCTCGCAGCACGTTCGGGGAGTTGCCGCTGGTCGAGATCGCGAGCAGGAGGTCACCTTCGCTGGCCAGAGCCTGGACCGAACGGGCGAAGACCTCGTCGTAGCCGAAGTCGTTGGCGATGCAGGTCAGCTGGCTGGGGTCGGAGAAGGCGATGGCCGGCAGCGCTGCCCGGTTGCCCCGGAAGCGACCGGTCCATTCCTCGGCGAAGTGCATCGCGTCGCACATGCTGCCTCCGTTGCCGCAGGCCAGAAGGCGCTTGTTCGCCGCGAGCGTTTCGTGGGCGGCCTGGGCGAAACTGGACACCCGCGGGAAGCCCTCGGGGCTGGCGAGGAAGGCCTGAAGCGTTTGGAGGGCCTCGTCAAAGGAGGCCCGAATGGGGTCCGGGCTCGACATGGGGGCATTGTGGATCTCGCCAGATCGACCCACAAGAGCGGGAATAGACGGGGCCGAGCCCCATCCAAGGGAGATCCGTAGGTACGCTTTTCGTGGAGAAGGCCGGCGGGGGTTGAGGAAACTCCGAAGACCAGCCGAGAATGCGCAGATGGGGAAGGAAAGTCGTTCCGCCAAGGCCCTGGGGGCCCTCTTGGCCGTCTTGCTGCTGGCCGCCGGAGGCGGGGCCTTCTGGCTCCTCCTGGCGGGCGACCGGGAGCGTCAGGGAACGATCGAAGGGCGTGGAGGAAACACCCCTGTTCCAACCCCATCGAGCGAGCCTCTCACCCCGGTTCCCGGCGCGGGCGACGCGGGCGACGAGGATGAGCCAGCGGAGGGAGAGGTCGAGCGACGGGTGGTCGAGACCCCGGCGCGGCCCGATGGCCCCAGCGTGGCCGAGATCCACCTGAACTGGCGTGCCCTGGACGCCTTCGGGGAACCTGTGGCCGGCGTGGTCTTCGGAAGCCAGTCGACCGGCAAGCTCAAGCTGGCTCGGTCGAAGGCGGACGGCACCTTCGCGATCACGTTCCCCCGCGGCTATTCCCCGATCACCGTGCTCGACGAGGAGCACACGATCGTCTCCATGGACAAGGTGCGGCGCCACGACCTGCGCCCCGAGTACCGCGTCACCCTGGCGAAGTCGATCGCCTTTTCCGGCTACGTGACCGACCACACCCACCGGCCGGTGCCCGGGGCCCTGGTGACGGTCTCCACCGACGTCCAGGTCTTCGAGAACGCGGCCGGAGAGATCCCCTTGCTGGGAACCCTGGCTGCGATCAAGACCGACAGGAAGGGCTTCTTCCAGTTCCGCCGCGTTCCGCTCTTGCCCCATACCCGCCTTTCCTGCCGCAAGACGGGCTACGAAGACTCGGTCCTCGCGGCGCCTGAGGAGAGCGCTGAGGACATGCGCATTCGCATGCGCCAGCGTGGAACACCGGAGACCAGCGCCTGGTCCCTGCACGGAAGCGTGCAGAATGTTCAGGGCGAGAAGATTGCCGGCGCTCACGTCGAGCTTGGATCGACCAAGACGACCACCGATGCGGAAGGCGCCTTCGAGCTGCAGTTCTTCGAGGAGCCCAAGGTCGAGAGCACCCTGCTCGCGAGCTCTCCTGGCTATGCGGCGCGCGTCATTCCCCGCTTCGGCCAGCGCATCCACGACACCTGGGATGCGGGCGCCTGGATCGTCCTGGTACTGCCGGGCAAGGCGGCTTCGATCGAGGGACGCCTCGTGAATCCGGACGGAGATCCCCTGGGCGGATGGCAAGTCCAGCTGCTGGATGGAACCCCCTTGCCTGGCACGGGCGCACCGAGTCTTGCGGAGGACGTTGCCGCCGGTCGCCCCAACCTTCAGCGCACGGGCTCGGACGGGAAGTTCATCATGCTGGGATTGGAGCCCGAACGGGACTACCGCCTGCGTGCCTTCCATGCCGAGACCATGCAGAGCTTCGAGAGCAGCCCCGTGCCGGCGGGCAGCCACAACTTCGAGTTCGTGGTCGAGCCCCAGGCCATCTGGCCGCGCGTCGAGGGCAGGGTCCGCGCCATGGACGGGACTCCCGTCGGTGACGTGCGCGTGCGCCTGACGCTCGCCGTGCAAGAAACGGCCCTGCACTCGAGTCAGGAGACCACGACCGATGCGGACGGCCATTTCGAGCTGCGCGACGTTCCTCGTCACGGGGTGTTCCTGCGCCTGAGCGGGCCGACCATCATGGATCAGCGTTTCGAGCTCGACCCGACCGGCTCGGGGAATCAGCTGGAGGTCGAGGTCTATCGCCGGGCGGAGCTCGAATTCGTGGACGAGGGCGAGCCCAGCGCCGATACCATTCGGGTGCTGGATGACACGGGCCAGCCCATGCAGCTGTTGTTCACCGAGAAGCCCGGGCACCCGCAGGTCTTCCATGGCCGTCTGGCCGAGGGGCGTTCGCCGGTGCTGACGGTCGGGGAGAACGCGGGCACCCTGGTGATGTACCTGTCCGGTCTCGAAACGGAGCGCATGGACCTGTCCCTCGTCCCAGGTCAACGAACCCTCGTGCAACGCTAGTCGCGGAGCCCCGGACTCCCCCACACCTGTGAAGCACCCGACGAAGATCGCAGCCGCCTTGGTGATTCTGGCCGGCGCCAGCCTGGCCTGGGTGGCTTACCGCAGTGAAGACCCGACCTATTCGGCTCCCCCGCGAAGCTCGATGCCCGAGCGAGTCCCCAGGGCGCTGGCCGAAGCGCCCGCTTCCGGAGAGCTCGTGCGCACCTTCGCCGTCGAGGGCATGTGCTGCGCGGGCTGCACGGGTAAGCTCTACCAGCGGCTGGTCGAGGTGGACGGTGTGCTCGAAGCGGCCGTCGACTTCGAGACGGGACGGGCCCAGGCACGGGTCGCGGCGCAGGTCGACCCCGAGGAGCTGCTCAGCGCCATGCGCTTCGAGAAGTACGAAGCGCAGCTAGTCGCCGACGGCGACCTCGCGCAGTGACTCGGCGGCCGCATCGATCACCCGGTCGATGTGCTCTTGTCCGTGGGCCGTGGACAGGAACCAAGCCTCGAAGGGAGACGGCGGCAAATGGATGCCGCGCTTCAGCATGGCGTGGAAGAAGCGGTTCCAGGTGGCACGATCGGAATCCATGACGTCCTGGAAGCCGTTCACGGTCTGGCCTGTCAGGTAAGGACACAGCATCGACCCTTGCCGCCCCACGACCAGCGGCACGTCCAGCTGCCTGGCTGCCTGCTCGAGGCCGCGCTGCAGGCGTGCCCCCATTCGTTCGAGTTGCTGGTAGGCGGCTTCGTCCGCGACCAGATCCAAGGTCGCAGCGCCCGCGGCGACGGCGAGAGGATTTCCCGACAGCGTCCCGGCCTGGTACACGTTCCCCGCAGGTGCGATCTCTTGCATCAGGGCCAACCTGCCCCCGTAGGCACCGATGGGCAGTCCGCCGCCGATGACCTTGCCCAGGGTGACGAGGTCGGGGGCGACACCGCTGATCTCCACGTAGCCTCCCGGCGCGACGCGGAAGCCGGTCATGACCTCGTCGAAGATCAACAGAGCACCGTAGCGATCGCAGAGCTCGCGCAGGCCGCCCAGAAACCCCTGCGCGGGCCGAACGCAGCCCATGTTGCCGGCCACGGGCTCGACGAACACACAGGCGATCGAACGGGGGTGCTCTTCGAACAGACGCGCGACCGAGTCGAGCTGGTTGTAGTCGGCCACCAGGGTCATCGCAGCCAGCTCGGCCGGCACCCCCGGGGAGTCCGGCGTACCCAGGGTCAGAGCCCCCGAGCCGGCTTTCACAAGAAACGAGTCGCCGTGCCCGTGGTAGCAGCCGTCGAACTTGAGGAAGCGATCGCGTCCCGTGGCCGCACGGGCCAGGCGCAGGGCGCTCATCGTGGCCTCGGTTCCGGAATTCACGAAGCGCACCTGTTCGACGACGGGCATGCGCTCCACGACGCGCCGGGCGAGCTCGATCTCCCCCTCCGTGGTCGTGCCGAACGTCGTCCCCCGTTCGGCGGCCTTGTGGATGGCTTCGATCACCGCCGGATGGGCGTGTCCGGCGATCAACGGGCCGTAGGAGAGCACGAGGTCGACGTATTCGTTGCCGTCCACGTCCCAGACGAGAGCCCCTCGGCCCCTCTCCATGTGGATCGGCACCCCGCCGACGCTCTTCCAGGCACGGACGGGGCTGCTGACGCCGCCGGGCATCAGGGTCTGACCGGTATCGAACAGAGAATGGGAGCGGGTGGTGATCA
>JAUIEE010000317.1 GCA_030428965.1 bacterium
ACGGTCTACGAGTAGTCGCGAACGACCGACCGGCCTCACCTCACGTCCAGACTCCGGTCAGCGACAGCTACCCGCTGTATTTCGCGGTTAGTTTATTGGTCGCCGCTGCTGCGAAGGGTGCCTTCGATCGCGCATCGAAGCGGTCCCGAAGCCACAGCATCAGGTTTGCTTGCCGCGATTCGGGGCGCCTACCGATCCTGGCCCGGTTCCCCGAGCGTGGGATCGATCCCGGTGATCACCGTGAAGCGGCCCAGCGGACTCGTGTCGGGCTCCGGCTGCTTAGGGAGAAGCTTCGCCAGCAGGGCCAGGAAGGCGCGCGGGTTCTCCTCCGCCTGGCGCGCGAGGTAGCCGATGCCTCCACCGTCCTGGGCCTCGAGCGCGCCAAGGATCATCTCCTTGAGCTCGCGGGTGATCCGGTTCCGGGATCCCTTCGGCCGGCCGGGGCCGGGCCCACCTGATCCGATGTTTCGAGTCGCTCGTGAGTCCATGAGAGTCGTTCAGTCTAGCGATGAACTCTGCGCGTCGGCCCGGGCGTTCACGCGCTTCTCGGTGATGGTGGGACACCGTCACCGATGCCCGTTGGCGCACGAGCGGGCACGGCTGGCAGAATGCCGACGGTCCGGGACCGAGGGAGACAAGCATGGACAGCACGGAGCCGCGCTTCGCGAAGGGCGACACCGTGATTCACAGGTCGCATCGCGCGGTCGGCCGCGTCGTGAAGGGGCCGGAGCGAGACGCCGGCGAGGTCTGGTACACCGTCCAGTTCGACGGCCGCAAGGAGACCCTGGTCGAGGACGACCTCGACCGGCTCTACCAGTCGGCGACCATCGACAGCCTCGTGGAGTCGGGCCAGTGGGGGCCCCTCGACGCGTTCCGGCGCGCGCTGGCGATCGAGCGTCTGCGCGACCCCAACCGGAACACCGTCTACTCCTTCAACGCGCAGCGCATCCTCTTCCACGCCTACCAGTACAAGCCGCTCCTCAAGGTGCTCGACTCGGAGGATCGGCGGCTGCTGATCGCCGACGAGGTCGGACTCGGCAAGACCATCGAGGCGGGGCTCATCCTCACGGAGCTGCAGGCGCGAGGACACCTCGAGCGGATCCTGGTGGTCTGCCCTTCGCGCCTGCTTCAGAAGTGGCGGCAGGAGCTGAACCGGAAGTTCGACCAGGACTTCGAGGTGTTCCAGGCGAAGGACCTCCGCGAGTACATGGCCCGGGTGCAGGAGAGCCCGCACCGCAGCCGGCTGCGAGCGGTGATCTCGATGCAGACGCTCCGATCGAAGAAGCTGATCGAGGAGTTCCTCGCGACGGTCGAGGACGTGGACGCCGTCATCGTGGACGAGGCGCACCACGCCCGGAACCCGGGCACCCTGACCTCCGCGATGCTGCGGGACCTCGGACAGATCGCCCAGGTCATGGCGCTCCTGACGGCAACGCCGCTGCACCTGGGGAACCGCGATCTCTTCACGCTGCTCAACGCGCTCCGACCCGCGGAATTCCGGAACTCCGCGGTGTTCGAGGCGGTACTCGAGCAACATGAGCCTTGCCTGAGGGCTCTCGCGCTGGTGCGACTGAGGGACCCCGAGCAGTTGCAGGTTGCCACGAGCCTCCTTCGCGGGGTGTTCATGGACGGTGTGGGTGACGAAGACCGCGACCCCGTGGCGACGCAGGTCATCAGCGACATCGAGACCGGTGTGCCCGAAGACCGACGCGCTTGGTCCGCGCTGGAGTTCCGCGTGCAGGAGCTCCATCCGCTTGCGAGCATCGTCACGCGGACCCGGAAGCGAGAGGTCCAGGAGCACGCGCCTGTGCGCAGAGCGAAGACCTACAAGTGTGGGCTCACGGCGGAGGAGGAACTCGCCTACCGGCAACTGGTCCACACGGGTGACGAGCGCGGCTGGAACTCGGAGAAGCTCACCATCGGACAGATCCAGCGGGCCAGGCAAGCCGCGAGCTGTCTCTCCGCGGCCCTGAAGAACGCGGGCGTCGAGGCGTCGAGGGACGACGACCAGGCAGCCGAGGCCATGGACATCCTGCCCAGCGAGCTGGCCGAGTTCGACGAGGGCGACGGAACCGAGCTCGAGTCGCCGTCGGCCGCTCCTCTCCGGAAGGACTCCAAGCTCGAGAAGCTGATCGAGATCCTCCGCGGAATCGACCAGAGCGACGCCGGGGCCAAAGTGCTCGTGTTCGCCTTCTTCAAGGGAACTGTGCGCTACCTCAGCGAGCATCTCTCGCAGCTGGGCTACGAGGCGCTCCACATTGACGGGGACGTCGTCTCGAACCCCAAGGACCCCTCGAAGGACGAACGCGGGCGTCGGATCGAGAGCTTCCGCACCGACGAGTCGATCCGCGTCCTGCTCTCGACGGAGGTCGGTTCCGAGGGCCTCGACTTCCAGTTCTGCCACCACCTGGTGAACTACGACCTGCCCTGGAACCCCATGGTCGTGGAGCAGCGGATCGGGCGCATCGACCGCTGGGGTCAGGAGTCAGACGTGGTTCGGATCCACAACCTGGTGATCGAGGGCACCGTGGAGGATCGGATCCTCGAGCGCCTGTACTCCAGGATCGGCATCTTCGAACAGAGCCTCGGTGACCTCGAGGCGATCATGGGGGAAACGGTCCACCGCCTGAGCATCGAGTACCTGCGCGGCGAGCTCACACCGGCGGAATCCGCGCGCAAGGTGGAGGAGGCCGAGCAGGCCGTCGCGAAGAACCAACTGCTCCAGGAGGAGCTGGAGCGGAAGGCGGGAGATCTCTTCGGGCATGAGGACTTCATCCGCGACGAGATGGAGCGGGTGAAGCGACTCGGCCGGTTCGTCACGCGCTCCGCGCTCCTGTCGATGATCGACGGCTTCCTGAAGAGTAGCCACCCGGGCTTGCAGGTGTGGTCCGAGGAGCAGGATGTCTACGGCGTCCGACTCACGGACGCCCTGCGACGAGATCTCCGTGACAACTCGCCGGATGGCAACGCTTGGAGAGACCGTCAGCGTTCAGGGAACCTCCTGTTCACGATGGATGGAGCCCTGGCATTCAAGCGGCCCGACCTCGACCTGGTGAACGCGTCACATCCGCTGACGAAGAGCGCCCTCGCGGCGCTGAAGGACAAGGCGACCGAGGCGGCGGCTCGGGTCGCGTGTGCCACGTTGAGCGTGTCGCCGAGCGAGGAGGAGGCCGCGTATGAGGGCTGGGTCCTGCTCGCGATCTACGCTCAGGAGACCGACGGCATCCGGAAGCGGCGGTTGCTCGATCCGGTCGCATGGTCCAACCGGACGGCGACGACTCTGGACCCCGAGCTCGCGGAGCGGCTCCTTCACCGGGTCATGGAAGATGGCGTCGAGTGGAGCTCCGGCGACTCACCGCCCCCTGTCGATCCGGAAATCTTGACGAAGATCGAGAGAGCGGCCAGGGAATCGAATCGTCGCATCCACGCAGAGCAGACGCGGGAGAACGAGCAGCGATACTTCAAGCGCAAGCGCGTCCTCGAAGCCGAGCATGAGGCTCGACGTGCGACCGTCGAGGGGAAGCTCGCGACGGCGCGCGAGAACGAACGCGAGCAGAAGGTCCTCCGAATGTTCGAGGCGCAGCTCGCGAAGGCAGACGACTGGCACCGCAAGCAGTCGGCGCTGATCGAATCCGGCAGGACCTCGCGCACGAGCATGACCGATGCGATCGCCATGTGCCTCGTCAGGGTCGAGGTGGACAGTCGTGATCGGGGTGCCGGGATGAGGGCTTCCTGATCATGGGGCTGCTGAGGCGATTGCTGCGAGCGTTCGGCCTGGGGACTCCTGAGACGAGCGCACGCGAAGCCCCCGGGGCACCTCCGGACCACGGAGTGCGGCAGAGACGGCTGACGGATCGAGCGGCCGAGCGTCTGGCTGCCGACTCGCAGCCGCCCGCGTCACGCGCGACCGTGCACCGCCGAAGGCAGGCGGCTGTCGTGGGGTTCGACTACGGAACGCACTCCACCAAGATCCTCGTCCGGAGGCGCGGCAACGACTTCGCGGAGGTGCTGTGCCTGGAGGATCCGGTCGAGGGCTACCCCTGGTTCGCGAGCCCCTCCCTGGTGTGCGTCGACGACGGACACCTGTACTTCGGCGGTGCGGCGCTGAGGCGGACGTCCGGCGTTCTGCATCGATCGCTCAAGGTCAGGCTCCTGGCTCCCGACCCGTCCGTTTCCGACGGCAAGGACCGCGAGACGGACCTGCTCGTCGCGGCCTACCTGTCCTGGGCGTTCGCACGGGTCGCCCGGGCGCTGGACAGCGAGTTCGGCTTGGCCAATCTCCGCGTCCTGCTGAACGTCGCGGCACCCATGAACCACGTCGAGGATCCCGTGCTCAAGGCTCGCTACCTGCGGATCGTGCAGGCGGCCTGGAAGTCGGTCTTCGGTGACGCGCCTCATCCGGTGGAGGACGGAGCCTCCTTGGAGGCTGTCGAACACGGGCTCCGGCCGCACCTGGAGCCGGACACCGCAGTGGAGGACGCGGCCGAGCGTCCCTTCGACGTCCTCCCGGAGACGATCGCGCCGATCGTCTCCCTGTCGAGGAGCCCGAAGATGGCTCCCGGCTTTTACCTCATGATGGACATGGGGGCTGGGACGACGGAGGTGTCCATCTGCCACGTCAACGAGAGCGGTGCCGACCAGCGCGTGCTCTGCTACGAGGACACGTCAGAGGTCATCGGCGGCGACGACTTCGACCGTCTTGACCGGGAGTCCGGCGGCGACGTTCAGGCCCTGGTCGACAAGGCGCACAAGCTCGTCTGGAAGACCTGGGGACTCGGGTACAGAAAGGATGCCGGTCGTCCGGCCCTCGCTCGCCGCTGGAAGCAGGTCCAGCTCATCGCCTCCGGCGGAGGTGCTCGAAGAGAAGAGCTCCTCCACGCGCTCGCTGCGCACAAGATGGTCTATTGGCCTCCGTCCGAGGTCGGCTACTCGTTCGACTGGCACGAGCCCCAGGACATCCACGGTGCTCCACCGCGAAGCTCCACGTGGGGTGACGACCGCAGGCTCCTGGCGGTCGCCGACGGCCTCTCCATCCACCGTCGCCAGTGGCCCGTGCACTATGACCCGGCGGACGTGCAGGTCCAGCCCAGGTCGATGCAAATCGAACACCTCGAGCCTGACTGGTACCAGGGTCTCTAGGGCGTCTCAGGGCGTCACGGCGGACAGGGCGTTCGAAGCGGCGTAGCCCTGCGGGCCGGTCGGATCGACGACCCACCACTGGACGTAGAACGTGAACCCGCTGGGGACGTTGCTCGGCCAGACGACGGAGAAGTCGTCGGCGCCGGTGCCGTCCGTGAAGAGCGGCCACATGAGGTCGGGGAACGGCACAAGGGTGCCGCCGCCGAACGAGGCGTAGATGGGGGAGAGGCCGACGATCAGAGGGGCCGGCGAGAAGGGACGAGCGTTCGCCAGACCCAGCGTGAGGGTCGAACCGTCGAGCAGGTAGCCGTTGGCGCTCAGTGTTGGCGTCCCGACTTGCGACGTGACAGCCATGCCCAGATCGCTCCAGAGGCCGATGGGGAGCACCTCGAAGGTGTAGGCGGCACCCTGCATGTTGCCTGCCCTCCATGCTCCCGCGACGAGCGCACTTCCGTCGACGGAGACGTCCCACGCAAAGGCATCGTTGCCGCCAACGCCGCTGCCTGTGAAGGACGAGTGGAACATCCAGGTCGTGCCGCTTCTCACGAAAACGAACACGCGACCCTTGAGGTAGGTCTGCCCGTCCCACGGGGCACCGATGACGGCCATGTCCTCGCTCAGTGCCAGGGAAGCAAAGGACCCGTTGCCCAGGTACGCATCCGAGACTTTTGGAACTACGAGCTCATCCTCGAGCGCCCACGAATCGGTCCCTCGAGCGTAGGCATAGGCGACCGTCGTGGGACTTGGTACGGACGTCGGCGCAAACGACCCACCTACGATCAGTGAGCCTGAGCCGGATGCGGCAACCTTGCTTCCGAAACTACCGGGAGCGCCCGCTGGAGGGAGGACGACTCCATCGGAGATCCAGGTGCCACTACCTCGTACGAACACATGCGCGGCACCTGGGGGTGTTCCAACCCCCACTGCCAAAGTGTCACCGTCCAGGGAGACATCCCGACCAAAGAGCGAGTAG
>JAUIEE010000318.1 GCA_030428965.1 bacterium
ACGGCCAGGCAGCCGGTCTCGAGATCCAGGAGCAGCCCCGCTTCGGCCAGGGCCCCTTCGAGGGCCTCGCGTTCCTGGTCACTCTGGGCGGACAGGCCCAGCAGGCACGGAAGCAAGAGAACGAGAGTCGTGAACGAACGCATGGGCCTCCCCAGGAAAGGACGGGGCTCAGAGCCGCTTTTTCTATCCGGGGACCCCAGCTCGGTTACCCCTTGGTGAGGTCCTCTCGCTCGATCCCCAGGCGCTCCAGGTCCTCGGCCACGAGGTCGAAGATGCCCTCGGCGTAGCGCCGGATCTCGAACTGCGCGTCGGCGTGCAACCGCTGGGAGAGGAAGTGAATCACGCCCTGCAGGGACACCGTCCAGTAGGCCTGGGTGTAGATGTTCTGGGGCAAGGCCATGCGGGCGATCTCCTTGGCCACGCCGCGCTCCAGGCGCTCGTTGTACAGGTGGAAGGTCTCCTCGCACTCGCCGATCATGCGCTCCCGCTCGGCGGCGTGATCGAAGTCCTCCGAGAGGTCGACCGAGGCTTGCTTGTTGCCGTGGGACGGGTTCGCCCTCATCGTGGTCGGCACGTAGAACTCGGGGGTCCAGGTCACGTAGCGGCCCGAGATCTCGTTCCAGCTGCAGCCCTTGTCCGTGTCGAACAGGGTGTCGAAGACCTCCAGGCTGACCGACTGCCCTTCGGCCTCGTACTCTCGCCAGGTCGAGCCGACCTGGTACTTGAAGGCCTGGCGAAAGACGAACAGCGGTGCCTTCCAGTGGAAGGTGAAGAAGCTGTGGCGATACGGGGAGGTGTGCCCGTGCACCCACAGGAAGCGCGCCAGCTTCTGATCCGCCTCCCCGAACTCTCCCTTGGAGCGGTTGTAGGAGATGCGCGCCGAGTTGACGACCTTCAGAGCCGAGTCCTCGCGCATGCGATCGACCAGGGCGACGAAACCGATTTCGTCATCGAGGGTGAGTACGGCCCCCTCGGGGACCTCCAATCGGCGTGTCTTCGTCGTGCTCATCTCGTGCTCTCCTGGGGTGTCGTGCCAAAGATACGGTGCCGGGAGGATCCGTTCACCAAACTCCCGCGGAACGTCGGCGCCGCGCCCGAAAGCTCAGCGACCAGCGGCCAGGGCGGCCTCCAGGAGCGCCTGATGCCGCCCGGCACGTGGAGAATCGGCCAGCCGCTCGCGAGCCTCGTGCGCGGCCGCCCGTGCCTTCCGAAGGTTGCCCGTTCCCAGCTCCGACCAGGCACGAGCCTGCCAGGGCAGGGCGCGCAGGCAAGCGATGGGACGCCCGTCGGATTCGAGCGCCCCCAGGAGCTCCGCCCACAGGGCACGCTGCCCGGTGCGCGTCCCGTAGCCCTCGAGCAACTCGAGCGCCATGCGCTCGGCCCACAGCCAGCTCTCCTCGTCCCAGGCGTAGGCCAGGAGCAAGGCGCCGCTCCTGGCCCAGGCCTCGACCTCGGGCTGCTCCCCCGCCAAGGCCACCCGCGCCGTCCGGGCCAGCTCGAGCGCAAGCGGATCTCCAGCCCGCACCCCGTGCACCTCCCGGGCGCAGTCGAGCAGGAGTCGGCCGTCCAGCTGATACCAATCGGGGGACGCGGCCAAGGCCGCCTCGAGCTGTCCGCTGCGGGCCAGGCTTGCGGCCAGCGCAATCTCGGCCCGCCAGGTGAACGCCACCGTCGGCAAGTCCTCTGCACGGAAGCGCGCCAGGAGGGTCGGTACGCGTTCCGCCCATGGCTCGCGCAGCCACTCTGCGAGGAGAGTTCCCGGGAGTCCGCCGGAAGTCCCGAAGGCCGTCAGGAAGGAAGCGCGGACGGCACCACGCTCGTCCTCCTCCAGTTCGCCCAGGCGATCGAAGGCGCTCACGAGCGCTTTTCGTGACGCCTCCTCCCCGCGCCGGCCGAGCAGAAAGATCGCCCGCCGACGGAGCTCGACGTCCGCCACGGACGATGCCAGCTGGTCCAGGACACGGTCGGAGGCTTCTCCCGGTCGTGCCGCCAGGGCGTTCAGGGCCATACCGCGCTCGGCCACACCGAGGTTCCCGTCGAGCCCTCGCCCACGCAGGAAGGCGAACGAGGCCTCGTCCTGGGCGCGCCCGAACGCGCTGAGCATGCGCTCTCGCTGGTCCCACTCCGCGCGGTCGAACGCCCCCAGCAGAAACCCGATCGCAGCCGGCTCGGGCGCCAGGGCCAAGGCCGCCTCGACGCGATTCCCCTCGCCCTTGGCCAGGAAGGAACGCAGCTCCGCCCGTCCTTCCTCGGTCAGCGCCAGCCCCTCGGCGGCCTGCCGAGCCAGCTCCGGACGATCGCCGGCCAGGCCGAGGGAAGCTGCCAGCTCCTCGATCGCACGCCGGGGGTCCACCTGGCTCAAGGCCCCCAGGAGTCGCCGCAGCCTGGAGCCCGCCCGATCGTCGGGCACGTCCGTCGGCTCTCTTCGGAAGCGCTCCAGGTCCGCCAGGCACCAGTCCTCGAGGGCATCGGCGACTTCGACGTCCCCGGTGAAGCCCGCCAGGGACTCTCCGAAGAGCAGCCGCCGTTCGGGATCCTCCGCGCAGAGCAAGGTTCCGCGAAAAGCGGAGGGAGGCTTTCCATCGAACCAGCGCAGGGCCACCGCGCGCCGCTCTTCGTCGAAACTCTCCCAGGCGCGCAAGAGCTCCCTGCCCCAGGCTTCGGTCTCCGTTCCGTCGCACAGACTCCGGAACGCGCGCTGGGCGAGCTCGGGCTCGGGGTCCGCGAGCGCCTGGGCGAGAAGCTCGCCGGCTACGCGATCGCCGTACCTCGCGAACGTCAGGTCGAGCGCTTCGACCAGAGCCTCGCGAGTCGAGCGCTGAACGCCGGGTGCGAGCCAGCGCACGGCTTCCGGCGACCAGGAGGAGATACGACGCCCCACCGGTTCCAGGAGAAGACGCACGCTCTCGTCGTGGACAGGGTGGGCCAACAGCCACTCCAAGGTCCCCGCCCCGCCGAGACTGGCCACGGTCACCTCCGCCATGTGCTCGAACACGAAGCGCCGTGCTTCTCGGCCGAAGCGCTCCCGGAACTCCGGGGCCACCTCTCCCCAGCGAGTGGGCACGCCCGGTCGCCCCACGGCCTCGTTCAAGGACGAAGCCAGGAGTGCCCCCAGCTCGCCATCGCCCCGCCGGGCGGCTTCCTCGAAGATCCCCCGCCGACGGGAGTCGTCCCCCCGGAACCACCCGGCGACCAGAACTTCGTGGCGCGACTCCCCCAGGGTGGCCTGGGCAACGGCCTCGACCAGGGCGGCGTCCTCCTGCCACAGCTCGCGCAGCCCCTCGATCAGTTGCGGCTGGGCAGGTCCGTCCAGGAGCAGCCCGGCGACCTCCAGGCGTTCCTCCGGACGACCTTCCCGCTCGATGGTTCCGGCCACGCGAAGGGCCGCCGCTTCGGCCCGGGGCCCCCTCGAGAAGAGTGCGTAGCGCGCCGCCCGAGCCACGCGCCGGTCTCCGTCGAAGGCCAGCTCGGCCAGGAGGTCGGTGCCCGCGGAACAGCGCACGCGAACCAGGGCGCGCGCCAGGGCCAGACGAACGGCGGGAAGACGGTCCTGCGCCAGGCGCGAGGCCAGCCGGGGCTCGAGCTCGACCGAAAGTCCACGCAGGGAGAAGACCTCCAGGGCGCGGGCGCGCACGGTCGGGTGTTCGTCGGCCAGTCGGGCCTGGGCTTCCTGAAGGAGTTCGGGAAGGAGGGCACTTCCGCCCTGCAGGCCTCGCGCAAGGGCGTCCAGGGCCGCGCTTCGCTCGGACCAATCCCCTTCCAGGGAACGCCGGATCTCCTCCACGGAAGAAGCGGGGTCCAGGGCCCAGCGGCGAATGCGCCACTCCTTGCGAACGGCGTCGGGAACGGTGCGCGCACTCACCTCTCCCGGGAAAGCGAGGGTCAGGACGATCGCCGCGCAGGCTATCAAACGGCATCCCCGAGGGACTTCTGGGCGGCGGGGAGATAGCGCACGAGGTCCGACGCGATCACCCCCCGTGCCCCCAGCTCGTCGCGCGCCAGGTCTCCGGCCAAGCCGTGCACGTACACCGCCGCCTGGGCCGCCCTCCAGGGGGTCCAGGGGCCTTCTTCCTGGGCGAGCGCCAGGTAGGCCCCCAGGATGCCGGCGAGCACGTCGCCGGATCCGGCGGTGGCCATGCCCGCGTTGCCGGTGGGATTGACGAACACGCCCTCGGCCGAAGCGAGCACCGTCCTCCTCCCTTTCAGGCACACGATCGATCCGCTGCGCTCCGCCAGCTCCTTGGCGCTGGCCACTCGCCCGGCCTCCTCGCGCGGCACGGTTCGACCGAGCAGGCGCCCGGCTTCGGTCGGATGGGGAGTGAGCACGACGGGCGCCTTGGGAGTCGCGAACCTCTCCGGCTCACCGGCAAGAACGTTCAGAGCGTCCGCATCGAACACGATCGGCGTCCGCGCCAGTGCCGTGAGCACGGACTCGACCAGCGAGCGCGTGCGCGCCCCCTGCCCGAGCCCGGGTCCGACCACGCGCGCATGGGGAGCCCGCTCCTGGAGACGATCCTCGGCGTCCGCGGCCACGCGTCCGTCCTGGCCAAAGGTGGGGCTCAGGTCGAGCAGCACGGCTTCGGGGGCGGCCGTCGGCAAGACGGCGAGCAGCTCGGGATCCAGGCAGCCCACGGCCACGAGTCCCGCACCCGCACGCTGGGCCGCACGGGCCACCAGGATGGCCGCGCCGGGCATCGTGCGACTTCCGCACAGGCACAGGCAGCGTCCCGCATCGCCCTTGTGGGCGTCCGCGGCCAGGTCCGGAAGCCGAGGACGTGCCACCTCTTCGACGTGCGAGCTCACGGGACGAGCACCTCGATCTTCCCCACCTCGAGCCCGGCCCAGTTTCGCAGCACCGGATCGCGCCAGGGGCCCAGGGCTTCCATGGCGGCTGCATCGAGCCACCCCAGGCGCTCGAGGAGCGCGCAGACCAGCGCATGCAGACCGCGCAGGCCTCCGTCGTCGATCTTGACCGCCAGGGCCTTCCCCTCTTCCCGCAGGCCGACGGCGTAGACGGCCTCCGCCCCGATCTTCGGAAAGAGCCGCCCCTGACTGACGCGCAGGAGGTCCGTGCAGAGGCGCTTGCGACTGCCGGCGATCAGCACCGGGTGTCGCTCCGCCGCGCGCGTCATGCGCAGGCAATGGGCACGCCGCTCTTCCCCCAGACCGCTCGGCTCGGCCACGCGCGCGAAGGCCTGGGCCAGGCGCCGCAGCCCAAGGCGGTAGGTGGGCGCGCTGCAGCCGTCCGTGGCGAACTCCAGCCCCTCGGGATCGAGGTCGCACATCTCGCCCAGGGCAGCGCGCACGAGCCGCTGGGTAGCACCCTCGGGCTCGAGGTAGGTGTCCGGGGCTTGCTCGAGGTGGGTGGCCAGGGTCAGGAATCCGGCGTGCTTGCCGGAGCAGTTGTTGTGCAACGCGCCGGGTTTTTCCCCGCTGGCCGCAAGCCTGCGACGGGTGGGCGAATCCCCCGGGAGCTGGGCACCGCAGCGCAGGGCTTCGGGCCCCAGGCCGATCCTCCCGAGCAGCCGTGCCACGGGCTCGGTGTGGCAGTCCTCGCCGTTGTGGGAAGAGAGGGCCAGGGCCACTTCGACATCGTCCAACCCGAAGCGCTCGGCCGCTCCGCTCTCGAACAGGGGCAAGGCCTGGATCGACTTGATCGCGCTCCGTACGAAGACGGGCTGCTCGAAGGCACCGCCGCCTTCGAGCGCCGTACCCGAGGTGTCGCAGACCACCCAGGCCCCGCGGTGTACGGATTCGACGAAGCCCCCCCGTCGCACCTGCACGAGCACGGGCTGGTCGGGGTAGACGTCGGAGCTGAGGGACGGGGACACGGCGGAATCCTCTTCGGGGGCACGATTCTACGTCGGGCTCGGCTACCCTCGGCCCCATGGAACGGGAGAAAGCGGGTCTCTCCGAGCGGTACGGTTGGCTGGTGCCCCTGGCCATGCCGGCCACGATCCGACTGGACCGCCCCGGCGCCTCCCGGCTCGAATTGAGCGAAGCGCGACCGGGTGAAGGCCGCGGCGCGCTCGGGTTCGACGAGATCGCGCACGCGGTCGGCGGCTTTCCCCCGGATACCCTCGAGGCCCTCTACGCGCTCATCTGGGCG
>JAUIEE010000319.1 GCA_030428965.1 bacterium
CAAGCACCTCGCCCAGGGCATTGCCCCCTGCTACGTGCTCCTGGGCGGGGAGGCGTTCTTGCAGCGCGAGGCGCTCGAGGCGATCCAGGCGGCCGTCCTGGGCGACGACGAAGTCGCTCAGGTGTTCGACGTCGGGATGATGGGTGCAGTCCTTGTTCTTGCGGGCGCCGATCGGGAAGCGCTCGGGAACCTCCCCCTCGATCCGAATGAGCCCGTGCACGCCTGCCCGTCCATCGGCGAGCGCTTCGCTTTCCAGGGCCTCGGCGGGGGGCGGGCCCGAGCCCTCCCGGGTCCGGCCTTGCGGGAGCGGCTCGTCCGCCGTCGAGATCTCCTCCCGGCGGGGGGAGCCGTCCGCGTCGTGCTCCCCGCCGCAGGAGTCGGACAGGGTCACGAGCAAGGCCAGGAGCGCGAGAGGAGCGGCGTTCGACATGCCTTGCAGGATAGACCCGGGCCCGGCGCACTTCGAGGCGCTAAGCTGCGCTTTCCACGTTCCCCATGGAGCCACCGAAGCGATGAAGAGAGTCCTGGTTACCGGAGCGAGCCGCGGCATTGGCCGGGCGATCGCCCTCGAGCTTGCCGGTCGCGGCCTGCAGGTCACCCTGAACTACCGTTCCAGTGCCGATGCCGCCCAGGAACTGGCGGCTCAGATCGAGAGCAGCGGCGGTCGGGCGGAACTCCTGCCCTTCGACGTGTCCTCACGGGCGCAGGTGCGAGGCGCCCTGGAAGCGGACGTCGAACGCAACGGGGCCTACTGGGGCGTCGTGCACAATGCCGGGGTCACGTCCGACGCCCCCCTGGCTTCGATGGGGGAGGAAGCCTGGGACCGAGTCCTGCGCACCAACCTGGACGGGTTCTACAACGTCGTGCAGCCCTTGGTGATGCCCATGGTGCGCCTGAGGGACGGTGGTCGCGTCGTCACGATCGCCTCGGTGTCCGGGTTGGCGGGGAACCGTGGGCAGGCCAACTACTCGGCTTCCAAGGCCGGGTTGATCGCCGCGACCCGGACCCTGGCCCTGGAGGTGGCCAAGCGCGGCATCACGGCCAACTGCGTGGCGCCGGGCTTCATCGATACGGACATGCTCGAGGCGCTTCCCAGCGAGGAGGTGCTGGCGCGCGTTCCCCTGCGGCGGTTGGGAAAGCCGGAAGAAGTGGCTTCCCTGGTGGGGTTCTTGTTCGACGAGCGCGCGGCCTACGTGACCGGTCAAGTGCTCGTCGTCGACGGGGGGATGACCGCCTAGGGGAGCGAAGCGGCTGAATCCAATCTGGATGCACCGCGCCCCTCGTGCGTTGCCTCAGTTCCCTTCCGCATTCGCCTGGCGCTTTCGTTTTCCGCCCTTGCGCTTGTTTTCCTTGCCCTCGGGCTGATCCGCGGCCTCGGGATCCGTGGCCTCGGGATCCGCAGCCTCGGGAGCCGCAGCCTTAACTTCGGGCGGACGCGTCAGGTTGCGAAGGGTGACGAGCAGGCTCTCCTGAAACGGATCGTTGTCGAACTCGAGCAGCTCATTCAACACCCCCTGGACGATCTCCCGGCTGGGGCGTCCCTTCTTGTGCTCGATCAAGGCCATGCAGTAGGTCAGGCCCAGCTCCTGGGGGGTCACTCGCACGAGCTCCGAGGCGCGCAGGTCCCAGAGCTCGCTGAGCTGCCGGATGGCCCGGTCGATGGCGTGGCTGTCGCCTCCGTTGAGCATCGAGCGCGAGCGCAGGTAGCGGAGCTCGGTATCTTCGGGAGAGACCTCGGCGCGGCGCTCGTAGAGCTCGATCGTGGGGCGCGTCTCCTTGGTGTCCTTCCCGAGGTGGACCAGGAGTCGCGCTTCGTGCCGGAGCAGTTCCGGCATCGGGACCGCGTTCACGATGGTCTTCAGTTCTTCGAGGGCCTCCTCGTAGCGTCCGGCGCGTTCGAGGGCCTTGGCGGACAGGAGCCAGAGCTCGGGAGCTGCGGGATGGCGTTCCAGCTCTTCCCGGACGAAACGTAGGGCCAGGTCGGTGTCGTGCGCGGCGTAGAGCTCGAACCAGTGGCGTGCCTCGCCGGGCCGCAGGGTCTGGATCGAGGTCCAGGCCGTGCGTCTGCGGAAGCGCTCCAGGCGATCCCAGGCGCGGCTGACGCCCCAGTCGAGGCGATCGTCCGCGGTCTCGATCGTGCGGCGAGCCAGTTCCCGGGCGATCGAGGGATCGTCGGGGTCCTGGGACTCGAGCGATTCGAGCAGGGCCCACCAGACGCCGTCCGAGATCTCGCCCCGCTCCAGGGCCGTGCGCAGGAGATCGAGGTACTCGGGTACGAGGCTGTTTCGAACCTCGGCCGAGGCCCGTTCGAACAGGTCGTCGTAGGTACCGAGCGCATCTGCGACGTAGCCCTCTTCGGTCTGGTGGCGGGCGAGACGGATCGCGATCTGGTGATCGTCGGGGTCCTCGCGCAGCGCGTCGGCCAGCACCTCGCGGGCCTTCTCCGAATTGCCCAGCACGTCGAACATGTAGGACTGGATGAAGACGCGATCGCGCGTGCTGAGGCCCACGGCTCCGAAGCTGTCCACCCGCTCGCGCCTCAGGTCCAGGAACTCGAGGGAATCGGTCTCGGTGCCCTGCGTGTCTTCGGCGATCTTCTCACGCAGCAGCCAGGCGAAGCGCACGGGAGGCTCGCGGTTGATGAGTCGACGCAGGAGCTGGTCCGCGAAGTCGCTCTCTCCCATTTGATGGAGACCGTAGGCCACCAGGTACAGGCTCCAGGGAGACCTGCCCGCCGGACCGCGCAGTCCGCGCAGGTAGCCCAGGGACCAGGCGGCCCAGCTCGGCTGTTCGAGCAAGGTCAGGCAGGCCAGGACCCGACGCGGGTCGTTGGTGCTGCCCAGGCGGCCCAGGAAGGGCTCGGCCTGCAGGCCCGGGGAAGGCAGGTCGTCCTCGCCCAGCCGTAGGGCTTCCAGCACGAGTGCGAGCAGCTCGGGCCGCGGGTCGGGGATGGCGTCCTCTTCGGCCTCGATGCCGTCCAGGGTCTCCTGGGCCTCGAGCAGGTAGCCCTGCATGGCCAGGAGGAGCACCCTGCGGTAGGGCGTGTCTCCGAAGCCGCGGCGTCCCAGCTCGTAGGCGGCACTCTGAAAGCCGTCCCAGTCTCCCACGTCCGCGCTCGTTGCGAGACGGCCGTAGAGAGGTTCGGCGCCCTCGAAGAAGGGCTCGGCCCGCTGCAGGTAGTCCGAGCGTTCCTCCAGGTTGCGGAGGATGGAATGGGCGATGGCCAGACGCAGCACGACATTGCCCCGGTAGAAGCTGAAGCGCGTGTCCAGGTCTTCGAGCAGGGAGACGGCTTCGTCGATGGCTCCGTGGGCCAGGAGAGAGTCGGAGGCCCGGACCAGACTGGGGAAGTCGATCGTCTCGGCCTTCTTGACCTTGTCGATGGCCTCCTGCAGGGAGGTACGTCGGGCACCCCTGGAGATGGCGCGCAGGGCCGACTGGATCTCGAGGCCTGCTGCGCTGCCGTAGTGCGGGCTGGTTCCAGGAAGATCGGAGAGGAGCTGATAGCACTCTTCCCAGTCGCCTTCCTCGGAGGAAAGCCGGGCGCGCAGGACCCGGGCCTCGTCCGACAGCCGTTCGCTCGAGAGAGTCTTCAGGGAGTCGAGGGCAACGTCCGGTCGCCCCGACGCGACCAGGTCCTCGGCCATGGGCACCAGGGCGAGCTCGGGTGAGGCGCGGAAGAGCCGCGAGTGCAACTCGGAGGGGATGCGGCTGATCCCGATCTCCTCGAGCAGGGCCAGACCCTCTTCGCGCGGACCGCCGGACTCGAGCAGCTCGAGCGCAGCTTCCGCCGCCGGCTTGGGGTCGCCGCGCTGCAGGTAGGCCTTTCCAGCGCTGATGAGGGCCATGGGGAAGCCCGGGTACTGCTCGAGGAGCTCGTCGGTGGTCGAGAGGCTGCGGTAGGGCTTCTCTTCGGCCACGTAGTGTCGCGCGAAGAGCCACTGCTCGTAGGGGCCGGTACGGGGGCCGGGGAACTCGCGCTCCAGCTCGCCCTTCGAGTTGAGGAAGCGGCGCCCCTGGGCGGCCATCGCGCGCCGACCGGCTTCTTCCCAGCGGGGCTTGATCCGGCTCGTGCGTTGCGGAATCAGGCAGAGAGCCTCGGTGTAGTGCAGCTCCGCCTGCTGGGGATCGTCCTGATCGAGGGCGGCCTCGGCCAGTCGAACGTAGGCCTCGCCCACCTCCTCCAGGAGCCCCCGATCGGTGACGTCCCGCCGTGGGATGCGCACGGCCGCCCGCAGGGAGTCCAGTTCGCCCACGGGGTCCTTCAGCTGACGGGAGGCCGCGGACGCCCCGAGCCAGGCTCGGATCATCTGATCGGGGGGAAGGGGCTTGCCCTTGGCCTGGAAAACGCGCTGGAAGGACGTGATGGCCTGCTGGTTGGCCCGGCGACGCAGGAATCCCATGCCCTGGTAGTACTGCAACCGGCGCCACAGCTGAGGGAAGCGGCGGGACCTGGGCATGAGCTCCGCGATGGCCTGGTCCAGCTCGGACCACGCTTCCAGACCGAAGAGCAGATCGCACCAGCGCTCCAGGCCGTCGTTGCTGACCGCGGAGAAGGGAATGTCGTCCCTGCCGCCCTTCTTCTTCCTGCTCTTCTGCTGCTTGCCCGTGACGAGCTGCTTGGCAATCGGGTGCTGGTCCAGGGTCACGAGCGCCTCGGCCGTGTGCAGGAGGACCACGTGGGAGGGAGTCGGGGCCGTGGCGAGGTAGGCCCGCCCCAGCTGCGCGACCTGTGCGTGCCACTGCGCGCAGGCATAGATGTCGATCAGCCCTTCGACGGCCCGGGGCTCGAAGCGATGTTCCAGGCTGGCGTTGTAGGTCAAGCGCGCCTGGTTCACGTGGCCGTTGGCCACTTCGGTGAGCTCGAGGATCTTCTCCTTCTGGGGGTGGTCCGTCAGGCTCGAGTCGAGCTCGTCCAGGGCCGTGATGCGGTCGAAGGAACCCTGGGGAAGAGCCACCGCGCGGTCCGCGGACTGGGTGATCAGCTTGGCGTCCTCGTCGGAGAAGACCTCGCCCAGGAGCTCATCGACCGAGGTGAGGGCGACTTCGGCCAGCTTCAGGTGCGCGTTGCCCTGCAGAACCGCGGCCAGGCTGTTCTCGGGATGTCGTTCGGAGAAGCGCTCCGCGTGGGCGAGGGAGACCTCGTAGTTCTCGGCGTACAGGGCCATCTGGCAGGCCATGGTGAGGATCTCGTCGTCGTCGGGAACGTAGTCCCGCAGCAAGATCTCGCAGTCCTCCAGGGCCAGCTCGAAGTCGAGGTGCTGGCGATAGGTCTTGGCGCGCTTGAGCAGGACTTCCTTGGCCGTCGTGTAGTCCTCGTTCTCCAGGCTGATCTCCAGAGCCAGGTCGAGCTGGCGCAGACCGCCCGCAAAGTCGGGCTCCTTGCGCCCGAGCCTTTCGTTGGCTGATCGAAGCAGGGCGCTGGCCGATTGATCCGGGCCGAATACGCTGACCTGGGCGACGAGCAGGATCGTCGCTAGGGCGAGAACGGGCAGGATCCAGGTGAGGACGGATTTCACGGGGGAGGGCTGGTCAGCCGGCTTGCTCGAGGGGGGGAGGTTCGGAGGGGCCCTCGGGAGCGAAGCCAGCTCCGTCAATTTGGTACTTGCGCATCTTATTGAACAGGGTGGTTCGGTTGATCCCCAGGGTGCGGGCCGTTCTTTGACGGCTCCCTCCGTGGTGTTCCAGGGCACGCTGGATGAGCCAGCGCTCCGGGGCCTCCAGGGCCTCCTTGAGGGGGCCCAGGGGTAACTCCCCCCAGGGCACGGAACGCGGCGGGGGCCGGCTCGGGCGGGCCGCTCAGGAACAGGTCGGCGGCCTCCAGGGAGCTCCCCTTCGCCAGGAGCACGGCCCGTTCCACGGCGTTCTCGAGCTCGCGCACGTTGCCCGGCCAGAGGTGAGCGCACAGGGCGGCCATGGCCCCGGCGTCGAAGCGTTCGATCTCGCGAGCGTACTCCTGTGCGAAACGGGTCAGGAAGCGCTGGGCGAGCAGCGGAATGTCGCCCGTGCGTTCCCGCAGCGGTGGTATCTCGATCGAGACCACGTTGATCCGGTAGTAGAGGTCGGCTC
>JAUIEE010000320.1 GCA_030428965.1 bacterium
GCCCCTCCCCTCGTGGCGGAGTTGTCGTGGAACAGACTGTTCACGAAACTCACGGAAGGCGTGTTCTTGGTGTTTGAAGTCACGAAGACGGCTCCGCCCCGCGCTGCGCTGTTGCGCGCATAGATCGAGCTCGTCGAAACGAGTGTCGAAGCTCGAATCCAGACCGCTCCCCCCTTCTCGAGAACCGTATTGTCCGCCAGGGAGCAGTTCTTGACTCTCACGATACTGAAGTTGTCGATGGCAAGAGCCGCACCGAAGTGTCCGCAGTTGTTCTCCAGCACGCAGTTCACGATGGTGAGATCGGCGGCGTTGCCCGCGCCGGGGAGGGAGACTCGCACTCCTCCTCCTCGATTCGTCTCATATGCGGGGCCGTCTGCGTAGCCGCTGTCGACCGTGAATCCATCCAGCCTACCTATCCCGGGAGCGGCCCCTCCGTTGTAGACCACGACGTGATAGGCGTTGTCGGTGGCCACGCCCAGCGTGCCCACATCACCTGAGAGCTGGGTTTGAGAGAAGAGTCCAGCCCGCTGGGACAGGGTCGACTCGGTGCCGTTGAATCCTCCAAAGACCTTGACCCCCGTGGGAATCACGAAGGACACCGAACGAGGGTTGCCACTGATCGTCTGTACGGAGGGCTTGTAGCGACCCCGGGCGACCCAGATCTGATCACCAGCTATCGCCACGGAGAGCGCGGAATCCAGGCTATCGAAGGCCGTGGCCCACGAGAGACCGTCGCCACCAGGGGAGGCGCTGTCGTCGACGTGAAAGAGCGCTTGCGCTGTGACCGAGGGGGTTGCGAGCAGGGCGAAGAGACCCGGAAGGCACGCTCTGCGCCAAGACCTGTTCAGGAACCGTTGCATGGATGGGACCGGTTGTTGATGTTTCGTAGGGAAGCCAGCCCGAAGCCGCGCCAGCCTTCAGGGCTGGACCGGCGGGCACGCAGACACCAACTCCGAAAGCCCTGGCTTTGATTCAGGGATCTGCTCGTTCCTTTCGGAAGGCGTCAGTCGCACCCCGACCTCCCGGCTTGGACCAGGGCTCGCGGGGATCAACCCGGCGCAGCTACGGCCGAAGAACGAGCCGATCTCCCCCCGGACACACGGGGAACCGTGCGAGCCAAGCCAAGGCCCCGGACGTCCCGGATGAACGCCAGAGTTCCTCGCCCGCGCCCGGAGCTGGCCCAAGAGTCCTAAGCCACTTTGAAGCAGAGCTTTATGGCGCATCGACCGGGTCGAGCGAGGAAGCCCGGGCCGAGCTCGACCGCTGGATGCTCGAGGGAGCGCGGGCGGGCAAGCACGTCGTGCACCTCAAGGCCGGCGATCCCTACCTGTTCGGGCGTGGGGGCGACGAGGTCGCGACGCTACGGGGCCCCGCGGGCATCGAGATCGAGGTGCTGCCCGGGGTCACCAGATCTGGGCGGCCGCCGCGGTGACCAGGTGCCCCGCACCCTGAGCAACGTATCTTCCGGTGTCGTGCTCGCCAGCGGGCACGCAGCGGACGGCCAGGAAGCGCCGCTGCCCGCCTTCGACCCGGGGCTGACCTTCGTATGGCTGATGGCCTTCGGCAACCTGGAAAGCCTGGGCCGGCGCTTGATCGCAGCCGACTTCTCGTGGACGCTCCAGGCCGCCGTAGCCAGTCGCGTCGCCCATCCCGGCCAGGCCTGCACGCGCACTCCCCTCGTGGAGATCGCCCAGGCCAGCCAGGATGCCGGGCTGAGCTCCCTCGGCAATCTTCCTCCTGGGCCAAAATGTCGAGGAGTCCTGCGTCGCGCAGTTCGTCCGAGAGAGGCGCGTTCCAAGAGAAGAGAAGAGCGTGGCATGAGCCTTCCTACCCCAAGCTCCGTCTTCCTCGGCCCCGGCACGCGGGCCGAGCTCACCCGACTCTCCGAGCACGGCTATCCCCACGAGGCTTGCGGCTTGCTCCTGGGCCGCCCCGATCCGGAACGGGTATCGGTTCACCGCGTGCACCCGGCTCGCAACCTGAACACCGAGCGCGCCCACGATCGTTACGAGCTCGACCCGGCCGACCAGCTCGGGGCCGAGACGCAAGCCCGTCGTGCCGGCCTGGAGGTGGTCGGCATCTGGCACACCCACCCGGACCACCCGGCCGAACCTTCCGAAACGGACCGGCGCGCCGCCTGGCCCGGTTGGTCCTACCTCATCGCCTCCGTCCGGGGTGGGCAGGTTCGAGACCTGCGCTCCTGGCGACTCACCCGGAATCGATTCCAGGAAGAAGAGATCCGCCCCATGCCCGAGGTCCTTCTGCGCGTCCCGTCCCCGCTACGTCCCTTGACGGACGGAGCCTCCCAGCTCGTCCTTCACGGGACCGACGTGGGCGAGGCGCTCCTGGCTCTCCGGACCGACCATCCCGATCTCCTGGCACGCCTCTTGGGGGACCGCGGAGAGCTGTGCTCTTCCGTCAACGTGTTCCGCGGCTCCCGGGATCTGCGCCAGCTCGCAGGTCTCACCACCCCGATCGAGACCGGTGACGTGCTCTCGATCCTTCCGGCCGCGCCCGGCGATGGCAGCGCCTGACAGCGCTCGATTCTCACGGCAGCACGCTACCTCTGGACCGGAATCTGGCCGACCCCTAGCCCAGGATCTCCGCCACGATGGCCAGGTGGTGGTCGGTATGCACCTGGGCGAAGCGCAGCCACTCCGCGCACGAGAGATCGCCGAGCAGCTGATGGGGCACCGTGCGCGGCGCCTGGCGCAGCCGGTCGGGATCGGCGGCCAGGGCCCCGTGCGCGTTGCGCACGTCCCCGAGCAAGGTGACCAGGAGATCGAAGTCGATGCGCTTGGGAGGCTGGACGAAGCGCGGCGCCTGCGCGACGCCGCGCGGGATGCGCCCCTCGCGCAGGACGTCGAGCCCCTCGGCGCTACGCTCCGCGGGCTCCCGCACCAGCCGCCCTTCGTCCCGGGCCAGGGCCTCGGCGTTCTTGAGCGAAAGCTCGCAGGCCAGGATCATGTGGAAGAGATGCTCCCCCGGACTCCAGCCGGAAACCTCCGGTCGAGTCGCCGAGAGCTCCTCCCGCGGCCGGTCGAGCAGCCCCTCGAGTTCCGTCAGCTGGGCTCCGATGGCCTTCAAGCTCTCGACCGGATCGTGGCGCCGCGCGGTTTCCAGGATGTCCATCGTCGCAAGCCTAGCGAGAGGTGCTCGGGACTCCACGCCGGTCTTCGTTCTTTGCATTCGGGACGCGCAGCGGATCGGGATGGACGAGACTCCTGATCGCGTCGCCAGGTTGGCCGGAACGACGAAAAGACCCGAGAGCCGCCCCCGCGCGGGTTGGGATTGGGGTAGATTTTCCTGCCCCATCCCGACGAGCACCATGCAACGACGACTCCCGAAGATCTCGAAGAAGGACTACGAGAAGGCCCTGAACAAGCTCTGGATCGAGCTGGTTCGCCTTCAGCGGCACGTGATCGAGAAAGGCGAACGGCTGCTCATCATCATCGAGGGTCGTGATGCAGCCGGCAAGGACGGTACGATCAAGCGCATCACTCGCCACATGAGTCCGCGCGAGACCCGGGTCTTCGCCCCCTCGAAGCCGTCCGATCGGGAGCAGGATTCGTGGTACTTCCAGCGCTTCGTACCGCATCTCCCGGCGGGGGGTGAGATCGTGATCTTCAACCGCAGCTGGTACAACCGCGCCGGGGTCGAACCGGTGATGGGTTTTTGCACCCCGGAGCAGACGCGCATCTTTCTGGAAGAGGTCCCGCGCTTCGAGCGAATGCTCGTGCGCGAGGGGATCCAGATCCGCAAGTTCTACCTGGACATCGAGCGCAAGGTCCAGGAGGAGCGCATGCAGGAGCGGCGCAAGGACCCACTCAAGCAGTGGAAGATCAGCCCGGTGGACGAACGGGCCTGCGAGCTCTGGGAGGACTACACCCGAGCCCGGGACCACATGCTCGTGCGTACCAGCACGTCCGACGCTCCCTGGACCGTCGTGGCGGCCGATCACAAGCGCACGGCCCGGATCCACCTCATCCGCTCCCTCTTGCACAGCCTCGACTACGGGAAGAAGGGCAAGATCGGTCCGGTGTCCGAGGACATCGCCTTCGGCTTCGAGAGCGAGAAACTCCACGACGGCTCGATCTCGACCTGAACGCGAACGCCGACCCACCCTGGCCAGGACGGTCCAGGATCATCAGGGCAGGGTGCTGGCGTCGTTGAGCAGATGTTCCATGACGCCCGCGTGAGCGGGTGAGAAGCCGTCCTGCGCGACCTTGCGTTCTCGAAACAGGACTCGTACGTACTCGGTCGCTTGCGATTGAATCTCGGGATCAGGCTCCATGGGAAGCGTGGCCATCAGGGTGGCAGACGCAAAGACCGTCATCCGCCTCCTCCGACGTGATCCCGTCTAGCTGTCTCTCACCTCGCCAGCTACGCAGCCGGCTCGGATTCTGGCGCAAAACTGCGCAAGAGTCCTGTGAAGCGAAGGTCCGAGCCTACTTCAAGCGCAGCTTGATCTTGCGTTCGGGCTGACCGCTCAGGGTCACGGGCTTGTTCGTCGTGCGACCGTCCTCGGTGGTCGCGACCAGGCGGTAGGTGCCCGGGGCCACCGGACCGATGCGGTGTTCCTGGGTGGAGACACCACTGCCGAAGGCCTCCATGATCTCCTGCATGGAGCGCATGGTGGTGTACTCCCGGCCGGCCGAGTCGAAGATGCTGAAGCGAGCCTGCACGTCGTTCTCGTTGCTGTCCAGCACGCTCACGAGCAGGATCGTGCCGTCCTGGAGCGTCGCCTCTCCCTGGCCGACGCCGCCGGATGGGACGTTGACCACGCGGCTCGCCTCGCTGGCCCCCGAGCTCGTGCGCGCCTCGAACGAATAGCGGCCCGGGGAGACGCCCTCGTAGTTGAAGACCCCGCGGCTGTCGGTGGTGACCAGGGAGAAGTGCTCCAGGAGTCGCCCCGATTCGTCGCGCACGAAGATGGTCGCTTCGGGGACCGGCTTGCCCCCGGCGTCGACCACGGTGCCCCGCAGGGTGCCGGGTTTCTGCAGCCTGAAGTCGATCGAATCCAGCCACTCGCCCTCTTCGAGCTCGAGTCCGCTCTGGACCACGCGGCCGCCGGGACTCGTGCCTCCGAACAGGCCTCCCATGGGAACCCCTCCCGCGGAGACCGAGTACTTGCCCGGGCGCAGGCAGGTGATGTCGTAGGCTCCCGATGCGTCGGTCGTGATCTCCGAGTAGTGCCCTCCCATGAAGCTGCCGTAGGTGACCCCGCCCTGGACGTTCAGCGTGACCCGGCAGCCGGAGACGGGTTCCCCGTCGGGGCCGTAGACCTTGCCGGAGATGCGGCCCAGAGGAAGGTCGAACAAGATCTCGTGCTCTTCGACGCCCTCGGGAATGCGCTCGAGGAACTCCGTGTTCTGCTGCTGTCCCATGCCGTCCGCGTTCTGCTGGACGGAGATCAGGTAGCCGCCGGGCTTGTCGAGGACGGTCTCGAAGGTGCCGTCCTCCTGGGTCATCTTCATCTTGAGATCGCTCAGTCCCGCGGCGCCCTCGGGCATGATCGAGACCAGCACCGACGCCTGGGGCTCGCCCGCGTGCATCACCTTGCCCTTGAGGGTCACCGGATCCTCCGGCGGCGCACCGAGCAGCACGTGGTGGTCTTCGCCGTCCTTGATCTCGACGAAGTCGATCTTCATCTGGCCCAGGAACTCGGCCATGTCCTCGGTGGCCTCTTCCTCCATGTCGCCGGCCAGGAAGTTGGCCGTCACGACGACCTGCCAGGAACCCGGTTCCAGGTGTTCGACGCGAAACTCCCCCGCCCCGTCCGTGTTGAGCATGTGCTGGGAGGTGTAGCTGGGCGTACGCTGGACGATCACCATCTTGCCCACGTCCGGCTCTCCCTCTTCGTTGAGCACCTGACCGGTCAAGGTCCCGCCGAGGCGCAGCTGCAGCACGACGTCCCGGACCACCTTGCCCGACTCCACGTCGCAGGCGACCGGCTCACTGGACGCGAAACCGTCCAGGGCAGCCACGATGTTGACCGAGCCCGGATCCAGGTTCCCCAGGACGAAGCGGCCCTCGGAATCGGTGTAGACCTCCGGCG
>JAUIEE010000321.1 GCA_030428965.1 bacterium
GTCGCGCGGTGGCGTGGTACTCGACGCCCTCGGCGCGATTGGCCAGGTCCCTGAAGTGCAACGCAGCCTCGACCCAGTTGCTCTGCCGCTTGAGGATGCGTCCGCTGCGCATCAGGGCGTCGTTCACCGCGTCGGAATCGGGGAAGGCCTCGATGACCGCCTGGTAGTGACCGCGGGCGGCGCCCTCCAGGCCGCGCAGCTCGGCGATTTCGCCCTGAGCCAGGAAGGCGTCGGGTGCTTCGACGTGGGCCGGGTAGCGGGAGGTGACCGAAACCCACTCGGCCGCGGCGGAGAGCAGGAGCTCGTCCCGTGCCACGTCGCCGAGGCCGTCGGGGTACAGGCTGATCACCCCGCGACGGAGCTCGGCCCGCGCGCCGGCGCTGCCCAGGACGTACTGCAGGACCTGGTCCAGGGGCCGGCGGGTGAGCGAAGCGTGGACCAGCGTGTTGCCCTGAATGCGCCCGAGGCCCTCCAGCTCGAGTCCGCCCTCGCGGGCGATCGAGCGTAGCAGCTTTTCGACCGGCACATCCTTGGCCTCGAGCGACCACCAGTCGCGACCATCGAGCCGCTCGACGGCTACCGAGAGGGGCGCCTGCGTCTGAGCTCCTGTGAGCAAGAGAGCAGCCAACAGCGTTCTCATCGGCGCGCCTCCAGCTCGGTCAGGGCCTCCAGGTGGAGTGCCTTGGCCTTGAGGAAGTTGGCCTGGGCTTCGATCGACTCCCGCTCGGCGGGTGCGAGCCGGTCGATGATCGCGAGCAACGAGTAGATGCGTTGCCGGGCGCGGCCGAAGTGGCCGTTGGCGATGTCCTCCGCGGCTCTCTGCAGAGCCGGATGTTCCTCTGCTCTCGGTGCGATCGGCCTCAGCTCCTCTTCGACCGGGGCCTGGTAGACGGGAAGCTCGGAGACCGGTTCGACTTGGGCAACGGTGGGCTCGGTCTTCGATCCCGTCTCGGGCTCGGACTTCGCAGCCCGTAGCTGCACGAGGACGAGGGCGACCAGCGCGAACTGAACCACCACGCCGGCCAGGACCAGCCAGCGCATCGTTCCGTTTCCCCTGGGGGCGGGTGGTGCTGCGGGGGCCGTCGGCTGAGGCATCGCCGCAGCCGGGGCAGCCGCCGCGGGAGCCGGGGCCTGGGCGACGGTGGGAGCGGGAGCCGGGGCGACGGTGGGAGCGGGAGCCGGGGCGACGGTGGGAGCGGGGGCCGGGGCGCTGGCCGGGGCCTGGGGAGCCGCCGGAGCGGCAGCCGGAGCCGGTTCAGGAGCCGCCGCTTGGGGGCTCGGCTTCGGTGCCGGAGGTTCCGGTTCGGGCTCGGGGAGGGCCTCTTCTTCCGGCGGGTCCTCGAAGGCCGCGAAGATGTCCTCGAGGTCCGCGTCGTCGGCCTCGGGGTCGAGCACGTCCGCTTCGATCTGATCGAAGTTGAACAGGTCCTCGTCGAGATCGAAGTCCGGGCTGGTGGTGTCTTTGCTGGACACGGCCTACCTCCCTTCTCCGTTCGTGGCTCGTCCGAGAACCTCGGCCATCAGGTTGGCCAGGGACGGCGCCGCGTCGAGGGCCTTCTTCGAACGGCCCGAAGAGAGGTGCGAGAGCACGCGCCCCGCGGTCGACGGGTCCAGGCGATCGATCTCGGCCAGCAGGGATCCCAGGAGCTTCGCTCGGCGCGCCAGCTCCCGGTCTTCGTGGACCGGCTCGGGCTCCGGCCGAGGATGGACGGGGCGTTCGATGACGTGCAGCAGCTCGTAGGGGCTGACCGGCTTCGAGAGCCGCTCGCTCTTGTCCGAGGGCAAGAGCCCGGCACAGCTTTCGAAGGGCAGCGAGTCTCCCAACCAGACGAAGCGCGTGTGCGGACGTTCCCGGAAGAGACGGCCCACGACTTCGCACAGGTCCCAACGCTCGGCGAAGGCCTCGTCCACGAGAACGACGTCGGCTTGCCACTCGCTCATGCGGTCCTGCTGCAGAACCTGGAGGACTTCGTGGCTGCGGAGCCGAAGGGAGTGGGACACGGCCTGAGCGTGGCTGTCCAGAGGTGCGGCCAGGATCAGTTTCATGCGCCAGAACCTCCCGCTGCCCGCGATCCGTTGGCGGGCAAGGTGATGCGGACGCAGGTCTTTCCGGGGCCGGAGGGACGCACTTCGAGTCGACCTCCGATCGTGGCCAGGTCGCGCTGGACGAGGGGCAGGCCCAGGCCCAGTTGGTTGGGTTTGGTCGTGTGGAAAGGGATCGAGGCCCAGTCGAGGTCGATGGGAGAGCGAGCCGCTCCCAGAACCGTGAAGGAGGTGGCCACACGTGTTTGGCGGGCGAGAACGAGCACGTTCTCATCACTCGATTCGAGGGCGTTCTCGATCAGGCGACGCAGGGCCGTGGACAGGATGGTGCCGTCGACTTCGAACAGGGAGCGTCGGGCCGGGCGGCCGTAGACCAGTCGAGCCCGTTGGCGGGTAGGCAGGGCGCCGCGTGCACTGAAGAAGATCTCGTCCAGCGAGCAGTCGAGCGGCTGGGACTTCGGTGCGCGGCTGAAGTCCAGGAGATCCTGAAGGTTGCGGTCGAGTCGTTCGACTTCCTCCAGCACGCCGCGGATCAGGGTCTGACCCACGTCCCTCGGAGAGAGCTCGTCGGAAAGAGCTTCCACGGAAGCGCGCAGGGCGGCGAGCGGGAGGTTCAGTCCGTGCGCCAGGGTCTGACCCGCCGAATCGTTCGGCAGATCGAGCGCAAGGGGTTCCCGGGAGCGCGTCGGCTCTTGGAGTCTCATGGGGCGGGGTCGATTCCTTTCCCGGAGAGCTCCTCCGGGGCACCCGCCCCTTTCGGCCGAAATGGGAGATCCCTTGATAGCCCCGGAGCCAGAGGACTGCTTTTTTTTCTCCGGCGCCGCTTATTGTTCCGGGGCCTGGCGGAAAGCGATGCCCGTGCCCCTGGCCCCCGCAGGGCCGCGCCTCCCTAGGCGATTCCGTACTGGCGCAGCTTGTTGTAGAGCGTCGTGCGGTTGATCCCCAGGACCCGTGCGGCTCGGCTGCGATTGCCGTTTTCCTCGGCCAGGGTGCGCTTGATCAGGGATTCCTCCATGGCCCGCAGGGAACGGTCCTGGGGCACCAGAACCCCGTCCCCGGCCTGGGGAGGCTCGCTTGCCGGGCCGAAGGCGTCGATGCCCACCACCTGCTTGGTGGTGAAGAGGGCGGCGCGCTGGACGGCCAGCTCGAGCTCCCGCAGGTTCCCCGGCCACGGCTGTTCCTCGATCCAGGACCGGGCTGCGCCGGAGAAGCCGTGGAAGGTCCTTCCGAGCTCGGCCCCGCACCTCGAGAGGATCGCCAGGGCCAGCTCCAGCAGGTCTTCACGCCTCTCGGCCAGGGCGGGGACGCGCAGGGTCAGCACGTTCAACCGATAGAAGAGGTCCTCCCGCAGGTGCCCACGTTCGAGGGCTTGCTCCAGATCCCCGCTCGAGCTCGCGATCAGTCTCAGGTCGGGCTCACCGGGGAGAGGTCGCTGGGGGCCACGGGAGGAAAGCTGTTCGAGCAGCTCGAGCAGCTGGGCCTGGAAGTCTCCTGAGAAGCGGGCCACGTGGGCCAGGAACAGGGTTCCGCCCTGGGCCCAGCCGAAGTGCTCGGACAGTTCCCCCTCGACCCCGGGGGGGCGCAGGACGACGAAGGGGGCCTGGCGGCGGGCCGAGCGCAGGTGGATCGTGCGTGCGACCTGTTCCTTGCGGGTTCCCACGGGGCCCTGGACGAGGACCGTGGTGCGGGGCGTTCCGGCCACGCGCTCGATCTCCTGGGCCAGCCGCTTGGCGGCGCCGGAGGACCCCTGGATTAAAGGAAGGGAGGCGACCGGGTTGCGGAGGAGGTCGCGCTCTCGCCGCAGGCCGAGCATGGCCTGGGTCTTGGCCACGGCCCGCTCGAGGCGGGCGGGGGTGACCGGACGTTCGAGGGCCTCGCATGCCCCCCAACCGAGGGACGAACCCGAGAGATCCTGCCCCTCGGCGAGGAGCACGATCAGGCCCGGCAGGCTCTTGCGCCGGGAGAGGTCGGCCAGCCAGGGGCTCGGCGCGCCGGGTTCGAGCACGATCAGCGGGCCCTCGGGCCCGGGGTCCGAGGGGAGCTCTTCGTCAGGACCCAGTTCACGAGAGGTACACCCCACGGCCTGCGCCGCAGTGTCCACCTCGGCCCGGCCATCCGGGCTCAAACCTGCCAAGAGGAGATGGGGTGCCATCGGTTTCCCGCCCGCAGAAAAGCATGCGGGAACAAGATGCCGAGTTGAAGAAACAAACGGCCTTGTCGGGGACCTGGGCAGAAAAAGGCCCTTTGGAGACTCATGCGCCGGCTGGCTCTTCCGAGAACTCCCCAGGTGACGGAGAGCGATCTCCCGAGCCAAACCTACAGCGATACGAACCCTTAGAGACCGTAGTCAGGAGAGCCAATCATGGGCCTTCGAGTCAATAGCAACATCATCTCCCTGGTAGCGCAGAGCAATCTTGCGAACGTTACCAATCGCTTGGAGGGGAACTTCTCACGCCTAGCGTCGGGATTGAGGATCGCCACGGCGTCCGACGACCCCGCCGGCCTGGGCATCTCGGAACGGATGCGCGCCCAGCTGCGTTCGCTCCAACAAGCCTCCCGCAACGGACAGGACGGCGTCAGCCTCGTTCAAACGGCCGAAGGGGCCCTGAACGAAGCCACCACCAGTCTGGCTCGGATGCGGGAGCTGGCCATCTCGGCGGCGAACGGCACCCTCAACGACGGGGACCGCGCGACGCTCGATTCCGAGTTCCAGGCCCTGATCCTCGAGATCGACCGCATCGCCGGTGCCACGACCTTCAACGGGGTCAACCTGCTGAACACCGCCAGTGGTACGGTCGACATTCAAATCGGGACGGAGTCCGGTGAGACCATCACCTTGAACCTGACCGACACGACCTCGAGCTCGCTCGGGCTCACGGCTTCGACCTTCAACATCACCAACGTCTCCAACGCGACCCTGGCCCTTTCTGTCATCGACACGGCCATCGGTAGCGTGACCGGAGCGCGCGGTGATCTCGGCGCGGCCCAGAACCGACTCGAGAGCGCGATCCGTAGTCTTCGGAACGCCGAACAGAACCTATCGGCAGCCGAGAGCCGCATCCGCGACGTGGATGTGGCCCGCGAGACGGCCGACCTCACCCGTAACACGATTCTGCAACAGGCTTCGGTTTCTGTGCTGTCACAGGCCAACCTGCAACCGCAGATCGCACTGTCACTCCTTCAAGGATAAGCGGAGCTACGGCCCCTAGGGGCCGATCGCTGAGGGGGGGAGCCGCCCTTCGGGACGGCTCCCCATTCAGCGGGGACAGTCCGGTTCTTTGACAACCTGGTGATGACGAGTTCGAAGGGAGCGATCCCTTCGGAGAACGGCAACCTGTACACCTTCGCTTCTTGCGCAGGTTATTTCGGTTCACTGCGGTGAGCCGGGATATCTGGCGTGCCAGGGAAACAGCGCTCTTCGTGCCTCTGACTCCGGCTTCGGTCGGCGTTGGATTGAGCCTGATCTTCGCCGGTACGTCGCTTCGACCTTCGACGTGAAGGCCGAAAAACCCCGTATCCGACTCCATTCCAAAGGAAGCCAACTCAAATGGGACTTCGAGTTAACACGAACGTGTTCTCGTTGACCGGCCAGCGGAACCTGTCCAACGTCTCCGAACGTTTGGGCGGCAACTTCGCGCGCCTGTCCTCGGGTCTGCGTATCACCACGGCGGCTGATGATGCCGCAGGCCTCGCCATTTCCGAGCGCCTTCGCGCTCAGATCCGTTCTCTCGACCAAGCCGGTCGAAACTCCCAGGACGGTGTGAGTCTCGTCCAGACGGCGGAAGGGGCCTTGGGGGAAGTCACCTCGAACCTCGCGCGTATGCGTGAGCTCGCGGTGCAAGCCTCCAACGGCACCCTGAACACCTCGGACCGTGAAGCTTTGAACGCCGAGTTCACTGCGCTCATCACCGAGATCGACCGTGTGGCCGATGAGACCAACTTCAACGGTATCAACCTGCTCGACGGTAGCCAGTCTACCGTGGACATCCAGGCCGGTACCGAGAACGGTCAGACC
>JAUIEE010000322.1 GCA_030428965.1 bacterium
GACCGGACGGCCTCGACCAGGACGTCGTCGGCGACCTTGCCGGTGCCGAAGGAATCGACCCGGATCGACAGGGGCTGAGCGACTCCGATGGCGTAGGCCAGCTGGACCTCGCAGCGCTTGGCGAGACCGGCCGCAACCAGGTTCTTGGCCACCCAGCGGGCCGCGTAGGCCGCAGAGCGGTCCACCTTGCTCGGGTCCTTGCCGGAGAAGGCTCCCCCGCCGTGGCGCCCCATTCCCCCGTAGGTGTCCACGATGATCTTGCGGCCGGTCAGGCCACAGTCCCCGTGGGGTCCACCCAGCACGAAGCGCCCGGTGGGGTTGATGTGGTAGATCGTGCGGTCGTCCAGGAGCTCGGCGGGAATGACCTTGCGAATGACCCGGTCGATGACTTCGCGCCGGATCTCGGCCAGCACCTCGGCTTCGCTGCTCTTGCCGGCGACTTCCGGGTCGTGCTGGGTCGAAATGACGACCGTGTGCACTCGCATCAGCTTGTCGCCGTCGTACTCGACGGTGACCTGGCTCTTGGCGTCCGGACGCAGCCAGGCGAGCTCCCCCGATTCGCGCAGCTCGGCCAGGCGCTCGACGAGGCGATGGGAGTAGTGGATCGCCGCGGGCATCAGGGTGGACGTCTCGTCGCAGGCGTAGCCGAACATCAGCCCCTGGTCCCCGGCACCCTGCTCGTCGTGCAGTCCCTCGCCTTCGGTGACGCCCTGACTGATGTCGGGGGACTGGCGATCCAGGCTCACCATGACGGCGCAGGTGTCGCCGTTGATCCCGTACTTGTCGTCGGTGTAGCCGATGCGCTTGATCGCTTCGCGCGCGATGTCCTGGTAGTCGACGCGCGCGTTGGACGTGATCTCCCCCGAGATGACGCACAGCCCGGTGGTCACGAGGGTCTCACAGGCGACGCGGGAGTTGGGATCCTGCTCGAGGAGCGCATCGAGGATCGAGTCCGAAATCTGGTCGGCCACCTTGTCGGGGTGACCCATGGAAACGGATTCGGACGTGAAGAGTTGTCGAGCCATGAGGTTGGAGAATCGTGGAGTGGGACTCCGTTCGAGGGAGGCCATCGGCGGGGGGCCTGGAACGCGAGAGATCGGGAGGGACCACGCCCCCAGGGGGGTCTCTCCCTTACTTGCATCAACGCATCTGAATCGGAGAATGGTATCAGAGGCCGGAAGCCGCACCAAACAACTTGGACCTTCAGTCTCCTTCTCCCTGGGACTCGAGGGAGGGAGAGCCCTTGGGGCGCATCCGGTCCCCCCCCAGGCCCAGCTCGGCCAGGGCCAGCAGGGTCCGCTGGGTGGCTCCCTTCTGGGCTTCCACCACCGTCCTGGCCGCCTGCCCCATCCTGGCGCGCCTCGAACCGTCCCGGGCCAGCTCGGAAAGCGCGTTGGCCAGGTCGCCCGTCTCCTCGAGCTGCAGACAGGCTCCGGCCTCCAGGAGCAACGCGGCCTCCTGGAGGAAGTTCGAGACATGGGGGCCGAAGACGATCGCCTTGCCCTGGGCTGCCGGCTCGAGCATGTTCTGGCCACCGTGGGGAATCAGGCTGCCCCCCACGAAGACCACGTCGGCCAGGGCATAGATGTCCTCGAGCTCGCCGATGGTGTCCACCAGGGCAGGTCGCGCCGGATCGGGGATCTCGTCCCCCGAGCGCAGCCTCGTGAGCAGCTGCGGCTGGAAGCCCTGGCGGGAGAGCTCGCGCAGGAGCTCGGGACAGCGGGGAGGATGACGGGGCACGATCACGAGGCGCGCCTCCGGAACCGCGTCACGACAGGCGAGGGCCAAGGTCAGTTCCTCGGGCTCATGGGTACTGCCGGCAACGATGGTCGTCTGGTCGGGTCGAGCTCCGAGCAGGCGCGCGATCTCGGCCGTGGGCTCGCTGGAACGATCGCCGAGTCCGTCGGCCTTGATGTTGCCCGTGATCAGCAGCCGCTCTTCGGGCACGTTGAGCCGTCGAAAACGATCGGCGTACTCCTCGGACTGGACGCAGAAGAAGGAGATGCGATTGAACTGGGGCAGGAGGTCCCGAAAGAGCATGTAGTTCGTGTGACTCATGCTCGTGATGCGTCCGTTGACCACGACCACGGGAATCCCCAGCCGGTTGCACTCGCGCAGGAAGTTGGGCCAGATCTCGAGCTCGATCAGGACCACGAGCTCCGGACGGGCCGCCTTCAGGAAGCGTCGCACGACGAACGAGATGTCCGCGGGGAAGCGCAGCACTCGCTCCGGGCGGAAGAGCTGTCCCGCCACCTCGGTCCCCGTGTCCGTGCTCGTGCAGACGAAGACGTCGTAGCCTGGAAAGTCTCGTTCGAGGCCGAGCACGACCGGTTGCGCGCCCTTGACCTCCCCCACGGAGACGCCGTGCACCAGCACGCGTGGCCGATCGCCACGGCGCTTGGCGCGGGAGAGGCCGAGACCCAGGCGCTCCAGCACGCCGCGCCCGAAGCGACGATTGCGAAGCCCCTTCCACAAGAGGATGGGCGAGACGAGCACGGCGACCAGCAGCCAGGCCAGGTCGTAGAGTCCGTGCAAGAGGGCCCGCGAGATCCCGGGGTTCGGGTCACGGCGCAGGGCCAGTTCCGCCAAGGCGCGTCCGGGAACGCGCACCGCCCCCACTCCTAGTGTCCTGTTTGGGAGGTTCGTGGGCACTTCGGGTTCCCCGCTTTGGGCTGACGAGGCGCCGTGACGATGGCGTAGCCGTAGCTACGTCGAGGATGCGGCAACGCCGCCAGCGCGAAGCGGGGAACCCGAAGTGCCCACGAACCTCCCAAACAGGACACTAGCTCGCCTTGCCGTGGCACTTCTTGAACTTCTTGCCGCTCCCGCAGGGGCAGGGGTCGTTCCTGCCGGCTCCCTCGAACTCCGAGGCCGGTTCGGTCGGCTTGGGCTCTTCTTTCTTGGGCGGCGGGTTCGCTGCCTGGCTGCGCTTCATCTGGTCGAAGGCAGCCGAAGCCGGAAGTCGCCGCGCCTGACGGGCACGCGCAGCCGCCATGGCCCGAGCCGCCTCCAGGGCCTGGGCATTCGGCGGCCCACCGGCCGTTCCGGGCTGGGGAGCGCGCGCGCGCGTGAACGCGGCCTGATCCCCTTCCCCGGGAGGACGGACCTGAACGCGCAGAATCTTGCTCGTCACGTCCTCTTCGATGGCCGCCATGAGCTTCTCGAACAGAGCGTAGCCCTCGGCCTTGTACTCGTTCTTCGGGTCCTTCTGCGCGTAGCCCCGCAGGCCGATGCCCTGGCGCAGGGAGGTGATCGCACGGAGGTGATCCATCCACTTGCCGTCGATGGCGTGCAAGAGCAGGTAGCTGTCGACCTTGCGCATGAGCTCTTCGCCGAGCTCCGCCTCACGCTCCTGGTACTTCGCCTCGACCGCCTCGAGGACTCCGTCGACCACGAAGTCCTCCCCCGTGGCCGCTTCCGCCAGGTCCCCCTCCAGCTCGAACCCGAAGCTGCGATGGAACCAGCCCTGGAAGCCCTCGGCGTCCCCGGCGAAGGTCGTGGCCATGCGCGGCACGACCGAACGGAACATCTCCAGCACCTTCTCCCGCAGTTCGGTGCCCTCGAGCACCTCCTGCCGGACGCTGTAAACGGTCTTGCGCTGCTCGTCCATCACCTCGTCGTACTCGAGCAGCTGCTTGCGCATTTCGAAGTAGTAGTCCTCGACCTTGCGCTGGGCCTTCTCGATGGCGCGGGTGACCATGGGCGACTCGATCGGCACGCCTTCGCTCATGCCGAGCTTCTCCATCGCGTTCGTCACCCAGTCCTTGTAGAAGCGCCGCATGAGCGGGTCCTGCAAGGAGAGGTAGAAACGCGACTCCCCCACGTTGCCCTGACGTCCGGAGCGTCCGCGCAGCTGGTTGTCGATGCGACGGGACTCGTGGCGCTCCGTACCGAGCACGTACAGCCCCCCGAGCTCCAGCACCTCGGCCTCGTCCTCGTCGCAACGCTTCAGCACTTCCTCGCGCACGCGATCGATCTCGGCCAGGTGCTCCTCGTCCCCCAGGCGCAGCCCCTGCTCCTCGAGGGCCAAGCCGAGTCGATACTCGAAGTTGCCGCCCAGCTTGATGTCGGTACCGCGACCGGCCATGTTCGTCGAGACGGTCACCGCGCCCTTTTCGCCCGCCAGGGCGACGATCTGGGCCTCACGCTCGTGGTGCTTGGCGTTGAGCACCTCGTGGCGCACGCCGGCCTTGCGCAGCAGTCCGGAGAGCTTCTCGGAGTTCTCGACGGTGGTGGTTCCCACCAGGACGGGCTGCCCCTTCTCCTGGAGCCGCTGGATCTCGTCGACGATCGCCTTCCACTTCTCGGGCTCGGTGCGGTAGACGGTGTCGACCGCGTCTTCCCTGCACACCGCCAGGTTCGTGGGGATCGAGACCACGTCCAGACCGTAGATCTTGTGGAACTCACCGGCCTCGGTGATCGCCGTTCCCGTCATCCCGGCCAGCTTCGTGTAGAGGCGGAAGTAGTTCTGGAAGGTGATCGTCGCCAGCGTCTGGTTCTCCGGCTTGATGGCGATGCCTTCCTTGGTCTCGACGGCCTGGTGCAGGCCGTCCGACCAGCGGCGCCCCGTCATCTTGCGGCCGGTGAACTCGTCGACGATGACGACCTCCCCCTCCTCGACGACGTACTCCTTGTCCTTCTCGTACAGCTGGTGGGCCCGCAGGGCGTTCTCGATGTAGTGCGGCCAGTCCTCGTTGCCCTCGGTGTAGAAGGACTCCACGCCGAGGATCTTCTGGGCCTCGACGATCCCGTCCTCGAGCAGGGAGACGGCGCGCTCCTTCTCCTTGACCTCGAAGTGATCCTCCGCCTCCAGGGTGCGGGCCACCTTGTCCGCTGCGAGGTACTTGTCCGGAACGTACTCGGCAGGCCCGGAAATGATCAGGGGGGTGCGCGCCTCGTCGATCAGGATCGAGTCGATCTCGTCGATGATGGCGTAGGCCAGGTGGCGCTGCACCTGATCCTCCACGCGCGACTTCATGTTGTCGCGCAGGTAGTCGAAACCGAACTCGTTGTTCGTCCCGTAGACGATGTCGCAGGCGTAGACCGGATGGCGCTCCTGGGGATGCATCGTGCTCTGGATGGCCCCCACGGAGAGCCCCAGGTACTCGAAGATCGGAGCCATCCAGCTGGCGTCGCGTCGGGCCAGGTAGTCGTTGACCGTGATCAGGTAGACGGGCTTGCCGGCCAGGGCGTTCAGGTACAGAGGCAGGGTCGCGACGAGGGTCTTGCCCTCCCCGGTCATCATCTCGGCGATGGCTCCGCGGTGAAGCACGATGCCCCCCACGAGCTGCACGTCGAAGTGCCGCATCCCGAGGGTGCGCACCGAGGCCTCACGCACCAGGGCGAAGGCCCGGGGCAGGATCTCCTCGAGGTCGGTCTCCTCGGCCTCCAGGGCCCGCTTCCACTCCTCGGTCTGGGCCTTGAAGGCCTCGCCATCCAGGCCTTGGGCCCATTCCTCCAGCCCGTTGATCTCGGCCACCAGGGGCTCGAGGGTGGTGACCATGCGCTCGTTGCGCGAGCCGAAGAGGGACTTCAGGCGGCGTCCTACGCGGTCGCCGATGTCCGTGAACTTGTCGCTGACCTCAGACCAATCCATGGGTTTCCTGCCTCACGTAGGCCTTCCTCTAGCCACACGAGGCGCGCCATTAAAGGGTTGGGCTCTCCGATCCGGTCGAACTTTCGACGATTTCGCCCCTATCCGGGGGGCGACGTCGATGGATCGGGCTCGGGGTCCAGGAGCCTGCCGATCATCTCGAACAAGACGTGCCTGGGATAAGGCTTGCGCAAGAGCCCCGAAACCCTCCGCAACCGGCGCAGATCGATGGTCGAGGCCGTGGCCAGGAGCACGGGCAGATGCGTCGTGCGCGGATCCCGGCGCAGGCGACGCAGGACTTCTTCTCCGTCCAGCTGGGGCATCTCGTAGTCCAGGAGGACCAGATCCGGCATCGGGTCCCGGGCCAGTCGGTCGAGCCCTTCTTTGCCGTCCCTGGCCACCTCGACCTCGTAGCCCCGCGCTCGCAGCAGCGCCGCCAGCCCCATG
>JAUIEE010000323.1 GCA_030428965.1 bacterium
TGCGGCAGGTGCGCAGCGCTTCCTCGAGCAGGGGGGTGGCTTCCTCCAGACGCCCGTTCTCGACCAAGACCACGCCCAGGGCCTGGTGCAAATCAGCGATCAGGACGTGATCTTCGCCCACCGTGGCCAGCGCCGTTTCCAGGGTCGATCGGAGCAGGCGTTCTCCTTCCTCGTCTCGGCCCAGGGTCCCCAGGATGCTTCCGATCTCCCGGTACTCGGCAAGGGTCCGAGGGTGGTCCTGGCCAAACTCGTCGGCGTAGATCTCGGCGGTCCGCTCCGAGTGCGCCAGGGCGGCCTCGAACTCGCTGATCCCGTGGTAGGCGGCGGTCATGGAGCCGCGAATGTCGGCCTCCACGCGCGGGTGGCCCGCGAACTCGCTGTCGATGCGCGCGGCCGTCTCGTCGAGGATCTCCTTGAGGAGCGTCGTATCCCGACCCTGGGAGACGGCCGGGTTGACGCTGTCCAGGATGCTGCGGAAGAAGGCGGCGCTTTGATTGGCACGGGCCGCCTCTTCGCTTGCGCGCACGAAGCCGAGGCTGGTCCCGACCAGACCGACGACCAGGGTCAGGAGCACCACGACCGAGGCGAACACGAGCACCTTGTTGCGGCGGGCGAAGACGCGCAGCTGGTAGCCGGCGCTGGGAGGGCGGGCCAGGATGGGCTCGTGCCTGAGGAAGCGACGCAGGTCCGCGGCGAAGTCCGAGGCCGATTCGTAGCGCCGATCGGCCTCCTTCTCCAGCGCCTTGCCGACGATGGTCTCGACGTCCCCCCGCAGCTCTGCGTGGGTTTGTGAGATCGGTCGGGCGACCTGTTCACGGACGACGCGCAGGGCCTCGAGGGCAGCCAGACCCCCGAGGTCGTAGGGCATGGTCTCGGTCAGGGTCTCGTAGGCGACGACGCCCAGGGAATAGATGTCCGTGCGCGTGTCGATTCGCTCGGGATCCCCCAGGGCCTGCTCCGGACTCATGTACGGGATCGTCCCGATGATCTGCCCGATGTCCGTTTGCAGGGTGACCGCCTGGATGTCGGCGTCGGTAGCGCGGGCGATGCCGAAGTCCAGGATCTTCGGCTGTCCCGCTTCGTCCACCAGGATGTTGCCGGGCTTGAGGTCACGGTGGATCACGCCGCGTTGGTGGGCGTGCTGGACGCCGTCGCAGATCTTGGCGAGCAGCTCGAGCCGGGCCTCGAGGTCGAGTGCTTCCTCGCGCACGTAGGCGTCCAGGCTGCGGCCACGGATCAGCTCCATCGCGAAGTAGGGCTGTTCGCCCGACGCCGTCTCGACCACCCCGGCCTCGTAGATCTGGGCGATGGCGGGGTGCTGGAGCCGCCCGAGGATCTCGGCTTCGAGCTGGAAGCGTCGCACCATCTCCTCGGGCATGGTCCCTGGATGAACCAGCTTGAGAGCCACGCTTCGTCGGGGGGAGTCCTGCTCACCCTCGTAGACGGTGCCCATGCCGCCCCGTCCGCACTCGCGCAGGATCTTGTAGCGCCCGATCTTCTCGGGGAGGGGGGTCGGGGACGGGGTGGCGGAACCGTGGAGCGTGGACATGGGCGTGCTTTTTCTGCTGCAAGCATAGTGGGCTGGGGCCGGCTGTGCCCTGTGGATCCCGATCGCGACGCGGCCCTCTGGCCTCACGGACGCGCCTAGAAGCGCTGGATCGGCTGGGCGTCCCGCGGCATCGGGGAACCCCGGCGCTTGTAGACGATGAGCGGGTAGCTCTCGTGGATGGGGATCGTGAAGGGCTCGTAGTTCGCCGTGAACTCGGGGTGGGTGAACAGGGTTCGCTCCCAGGAGCCGAGCTGCAGGGTGCGGGAGCCCGGGGCCAGGACGCCGTTGCCGAGGATGCACAGGTCCGGTTCCTGGGAGAGGACCCAGTCCGCGTCGTAGCGGTGGTGACCCTTGAGGTCGATCGTGAGGTCGGGATCCGCGCGCCACACCGCATCGCTCGTCAAGCCGAGGATGTCGACCACGTGGAGACCGGAATGAAAACCGATGGCTCCGATGGGGGAGAGCGCGATGCGCTGGTCCTCGTCCACACGGTCGCGCAGGCTGAGGCCGATCTGTTTCCAGCGCTCTTCCTGGAAGGCGTAGCGCTCGCGGATGTCGAAGCGCTGGAGCTGCGGCCACTGCAGGGCCAGGACGAACAGGGCGCAAACGGGGAGCAGGACGTGGGGCCTGGCCCGCAAGAGCTCACGCAGTCCCAGGAAGCCTGTCAGGTAGAGCAAGGGAAGCGTCGGGACGAAGAAGCGTCCCAGGGGCAGGTAGTCGCCTCCCACGTAGACGACGTAGAGGGTGTGGAGGAACAGCCCGAGGACCAGGGCTTTCCAGGCTTGGTTCCGAGTGTCGCGCAGGGCCCAGGGAGCCAGGAGCAGCAGCGCACCGACGCCGGATTCGAGGGTTCCCCGGGTGAGGTAGCGCAGGCCGTAGCCGAGGTCGGCGAGGAGGGGCAGCTTCTTGACGTCGTAGGTCACGGGCAGGGTGCGTCCGTAGAGACGCCAGCGTGTGATCGAGAGTCCCAGGAGGAAGAGCAGGGGCAGGAGCGCTCCCACGCCGCGTCCCTTGCGCCAACCCCAGGCGGCGAAGGGCAGGGCGAACAGGAGAGCCTCGGCGCGCAGGAGGCAGGCGATCCCGAGGGCGAGGCCGGCGGGGACGAGGGAAGCGCCGCGGGCTTCGGCTTGCTGGAAGAGGACGAACCCCAGCGTGAGGGCGAGCGCCAGGGGAACCGTGCCCAGCCCCAGGGAGGCGTGGTAGGCCAGGGCCGGGCTCAGGGCGGCCGCGAGGCCCGGGATCCAGCCCAGTTCGGGACTCTTGCGCTGACCGAAGACGACCAGGACCCAGGCGAGGGCGGCAAAGCTCGCCAGACCGAGACCTTGGCTCACGAGCTCGGGGGCCAGCCCGAGTCCCATTCCCGCGACGAGGACCAGCACCCAGAGCCAGGTGCTGAAGCCTTCGATCCACTCGCCGGGGTTGTAGACCAGACCCTCGCCAGCCACGAGGTTCTGCGCGTAGCGGTAGAGGATGAAGTCGTCGTCGCACGGCCCGCTCGAGGCGAAGCTGGCTCCGTGCAGGAGGGCGGCGAGGCCGCACAGGGCAGCCGTCAGGTGCACGCTTCGAGGAGAGCTCGCTTGGGCCACGCCCCAGTCTTCCATCTGCCGCGCGGGAAGGCCAGGCGAGCGATCCGGGCCGCCTCTGTGGGGTTGGGACACCCGGTCGGCTAGAGTACGTGGCCCGGAATCCGGCCGCAGGGCGGCCATCCACCAAGAGGGCAAGATGGGCTTCGACTTCGAGAAGGACTACGGCGTCAACGCGGGCTACGTCCAGGCACTGTTCGAGGAATGGAAGAACGATGCCGAGAGCGTCGACGAGTCGTGGCAACGGCTTTTCGAGCGCGTGGATCAGCGCCAGGACGACGGTGCTCCGGCCCCGAGCGCGAAGGCGGAGGAGAAGGCCGAGGAGCCGAAGGCCGCCTTGCCCTCCGGAACGCCGGCTCCTGCCAAGCCTAGATCCCGGAGCGACGACCCGGGGGCCAAGCCCGCGGACGAGGACGCCGAGTACGAGCTGCTCAGCGGCGTGGCGGGCCGCATCGTCGCGAACATGACCCAGAGCCTGGAGCTCCCGGTCGCGACGTCGGTGCGCACTCTGCCGGCCAAGGTGCTGACCGAGAACCGCAGCATCCTGAACGAGCACATGCAGCTGCGCGCCTACGGCAAGGCTTCCTTCACCCACGTCATCGCCTTCGCCATGGCCCGGGCGCTGGGGGAGAACCTGCGCATGGTGGCGTCCTTCGTCGAGAAGGACGGCCGCCCTCACCGCCGCGTGCCCAAGCAGGTCAACCTGGGCTTGGCCATCGACGTCGAAGGGCCGCGCGGACGCATGCTGGTCGTGCCGAGCATCAAGGGCGCGGACCGGATGAGCTTCAAGGAGTTCCACGAGGCCTACGAGGACGTCGTCCGGCGCGGGCGCGAGGTCAAGCTCACGGCCGCGGACTACCAGGGCACGAACTGCACCCTGACGAACCCGGGCGGCTTCGGTACGCAGATGAGCGTGCCGCGCCTGATGGAGGGCCAGGGGTTGATCGTGGCGACCGGTTCCATCGGCGTTCCCGCGGAGGTCACCGGGGCTTCGGCCGCGATGCTGGCGGACGTGGCCGTCGGTCCGGTCATGACGATGACGAGCACCTACGACCACCGCGTCATCCAGGGGGCGGAGTCGGGGCTGTTCCTGCGGCGCGTCGATCAGCTCCTGCAGGGGCAAGACGAGTTCTACCGCGACATCTTCCACTCCATGCGCGTGCCGTGGACGCCGCACACCGCCGAACGAGACCACCGCTTGCCCGACGCGGCCGACCAGGCCCGCAAGGAGACGCGGGTCCAGCAGCTGATCAACGCCTACCGCGTGCGCGGTTGCCGCCTGGCGGACCTCGATCCGACCGAGTACCGGCCGGATCCGATCGCCTCCCTGGACCCGGCCACCTACGGCTTCACGGTCTGGGACCTCGACCGGAGCTTCCTGTGCGCGGGGATGACCGGGCGTGACCAGATGACCTTGAGGGAGGTCCTGGGGGTCCTGCGCAGCAGCTACTGCCGCCGCTGGACGGTGGAGTACATGCACATCCAGGACCGCGACCGCAAGGTCTGGGTCCGCGACCGGGTCGAAAACCCCGAGAACCACTACGAGTTCTCCGACGACGAGCGCCGCAGCATCCTGCGGCGCCTGTTCCGGGCCGAGAACTTCGAGCGCTTCCTGCACACCAAGTACGTGGGCAACAAGCGCTTCTCCCTGGAAGGGGCCGACACGCTCATTCCCGCCCTGGGCGATGCCATCGAGCACGCCGCCGACCACGGCGTCGAGAAGGTCGTGATCGGAATGGCGCACCGCGGACGTCTGAACGTCCTGGCCAACATCCTCGGCAAGTCCTACGAGCAGGTCTTCCGGGAGTTCGAGGGTGTGCTCCTGCCGCTCTCGACCGAGGGGTCGGGGGACGTGAAGTACCACCTCGGGCAGAGGGGCACCTACCGCACGCGCTCGGGGCGATCCGTCGAGGTCATCCTCTCGGCCAACCCCTCGCACCTCGAGGCGGTCGATCCGGTGGTGTGCGGCATGACGCGCGCCTACCAGGACGGCATGCGCAACGGAGAGCGCAACAAGGTGCTCTCGATCCTGATCCACGGAGACGCCGCCTTCAGCGGGCAGGGCGTGGTCGCCGAGACCCTGAACATGTCGAAGCTCCCGGCCTACTCCAACGGCGGGACGCTGCACATCGTCGTCAACAACCAGATCGGCTTCACGGCGGGCCCCCGGGACCTGCGCTCGACCTACTACTGCACGGACGTCGCGAAGAGCATCCAGGCCCCGGTGATGCACGCCAACGGCGACTATCCCGAGTCGGTCGTGCGCGCCGTGCACCTCGCCGTCGATTACCAGCGCGAGTTCGGCGAGGACGCGGTGATCGACATGGTGTGCTACCGCCGCTGGGGTCACAACGAGGGCGACGAGCCGGCCTACACCCAGCCCGTGCTCTACTCGAAGATCCGCCGCCACCCAACCGTCGCCCAGAACTACACGAACCTCTTGATCCGTCGCGGCCAGCTCAAGGAAGAGGAGGCCGAGGAGATCGGCAAGCTGTTCGACGAGGAGCTCAACGACGCCCTGCGCAAGTCGCGCGGCGAGAAGCCGGCCGAGCTCGACATCGAGGACACGATCGACCTGGACGACGACGATCCGCTGGACTACGTGCGCGAGCCCTCGCCGCCGACGGGCGTGAAGATCGAGGAGCTGGTGCAGATCGTCGATCGTTGCAACAAGATCCCCGAAGGGCACGTGACGCACCCGAACCTGCTGCGCCAGCTGCGTCGGAGGGAGACCATGGTGCGCGGTGAGAAGGGCGTGGACTGGGGCTGCGCCGAGGCGCTGGCCTTCGGGACGCTGCTCTCGGAGGCGGTCTCGATCCGTCTTGTGGGGCAGGACTCCGGTCGCGGGACGTTCAGCCATCGCCACGCCGTGATTCGCGACCAGACCACCGAAG